>JANPIE010000070.1:0-20724 GCA_031424835.1 Chitinophagaceae bacterium | reverse complement strand
TTAGACCCAAGCCCGGCAGGCAGCGAATTGACGTATAAAAATTCTTTGTCAAACTTATCAACCAGCAGCCAGATCTTACCATTTACCGCATCCCACCAGAATGGAAAATAGCCGTCGTAACGTTGCATATTTTTTGTCTTTGCCGCAATTTTGGAAGGTGCAGTCTGCGTTTGTGCAGACACAAAAAAACAGCCTGCACAAAAAAGGCTGATCAGTACTAATCGCATAAGCATCGGTTTTGATAAGGTGATAGAAGGAAAGGCGATTAAAGATATTTTAAAAACCACTCTCAAAAAAAAGAAAGCGGTCAGCATAAGTGCAAAAAAAAATCCCGTTACAGGGTAACGGGAGTAAACATTTTTCAATGCATCCATCAGTTGGCAGTGGTGTTGCCATTACTTCCTGTATCATCTGATACCGGTGCATCCATGGGTGCTTCCGGGGTAGAAACGGGTTCTGATACCGGTGCCGGTGTGGATCGTGGTGCAGCAGGTTTTTTTACAGGGGCTTTTTTCTTTGGCGCTGCTTTTTTTGGAGCGGCTTTCTTTGGAGCTGCTTTTTTAGCAGCTTTTTTCGGAGCAGTTTTTTTAGCAGCTTTCTTTTTTGGCGCAGCTTTTTTCTTAGGTGCAGCTTTCTTTTTTTCGGCCTTCTTCACAGCTTTTTTAACGGTTGATTTTTTCTTCGCTGCTTTTTTAGGAGAAGATTTTTTCTTTGCTGCTTTTTTAGGCGCAGATTTTTTCTTAGGCGCCGCTTTCTTTTTAGCAGCTTTCTTAGCGGATTTCTTAGCAGCTTTTTTAGGAGCCGCTTTTTTCTTCATCGCTTTTTTAGGCGCCGCTTTTTTGGCTGATTTTTTAGCAGCCTTTTTTTTACTTGCTTTTGCCATGATGGTTATTAGTTTGTGTTTTGTTTAATGATAACAGATGAAAGTTAAAAAATAATTCTTATAAAAAAATCATTTCATGCTTTTATTACCAATCGTAACCTCAATGAAATCCCAGCTTTTTCATCCATTGCACACAAAGCGATGGCCATTGACTGAGCAGGGGATCACCGGGAGCCATTCCAAAACCATGTCCGCCATGATCATAAATGAACATGGATGCTGGTACTTTATGCTTTTTCAACGCCTGGTAAAACACAATACTGTTCATCGGCGGTACGGCTTTGTCATCATCGGCATGCACCAGGAACACGGGCGGCGTAGAGGCAGTTATCCTTTTTTCCGTTGACAATGCGTTAGCCAAAGCTTCATCCGGGTTCAATCCAAGCAGCATTTGGCGGCTGCCGCGGTGTGTAAAGCCTGTATCCATCGTAATCACCGGGTAAATAAGAATGGAGAAAGAGGGCCTTGTACTCACCCGCAGGAGTGGATCTGCAGCCGAAGCGTCTGCTTTTTGCTCCATGGTGGTAAGGGTGGAAGCGAGGTGGCCGCCCGCAGAGAATCCCATCACTCCCGTCTTATCCGGGTCTATATGCCATTCTTCGGCCCTTGTGCGAATGATCCGGATGGCGGTGGTAACATCATTGTACTGTGCGGGGTAGCGATGGCCAGCCTGCTTTTGATTGTTCAGGCGGTAACGGAGTACAAATGCATCAATCCCGTGATCATTAAAGAATTTTGCGGGCAAAACACCTTCCTTGTCAAAAGCAAGATGACTGTAACCGCCCCCCGGACAGATGAGTACAACTGTTTTTTTAAGTGATGGATTGCCGGAAGGATAATAGTCCATAAACGGGGCCACAGTGTCAAAACCTTTGTTCACAATGCCTTCCGTGGAAGCATACAGGAAAATCCTTTGCTGGGCACCGCCTGTTATTTTCAGAGCCATAATCAGGATGATAAAAATGAGTTGACGCATATGATTGGGTTAATCAATTTCCAGCAGGGTTATTTTACCATCCATGGTAGCTGCCACAACCTGTTTTGCACTGACGACGCGCACGGTATTCACCATTGAATTATCGGCCTTGTAAATCCATAGCCGCTTTCGGGCAACGGGATCTATTGCATAGATCCTGCCGTTGCGGGTACCAAAAAAAACGGTCCCGTTATTCTCTACCAGCATAGAAGGTACATGTTCATATCCAAACCCGCAATCCATTTTCCAGGCAATGGCCTGTTTTTCTCTTGATGTTCGATAGGCCACAATGGTATCGTTCATTGTTTTGCCATATATGAACTGTCCATCTGAGGATATCCCGATGGATTCCCTGACCGTTGCTTCATTGCTGCGCCAAAGTGTAGTACCCATATTCAGATCAATGGCGGACAGATAGCGGTCCGGCGCCACTACATACACCACATCATCCCTGATCACCGGTATGCAGGCAGCAGGGGAAAAATTTCTGATGGGGGAACCATTGTTCCATTTCCAAAGCAGTTTGCCGGTAGCGGAATCCAGCGCATACAGGTTGGTATCCCAGGCACCGAAAATAATTTTACCCCTGTCCAGTACAGGCAAACTCATCACGGGTCCGTCAAGCCCGGAAAAATTCCATATCTCTTCGCCGTTGCTGAGCTGTAATGCCCTGAAATGATGATCGCTTCCACCTATATACACAACCCCGTTTCTGATAAGCGGCGACCCCAAAACTGCCGCACCCGTTTTCTTCTGCCACAATAGTTTCCCATTATCCGTACTCAGGCAATAAACATTCCCGTCACCGCAGCCAAATACCAATTTATTACCACTAACCGCAGGCGATGAATAAACGGCGTTGCCTGCCTGCCATGACCATTGCTTTTTTCCATTCTTCAACGACAATGCTTCTATTTTTCCAAGACTATTGCCAAAGATGACCAGTTTTTTGGTGAGGGCCGGTGTAGCGATCACATTCGCATCCGACTGGAACGCCCATTTGGCTCGCACTAACGGAAAACTATCATTTACGAGATAAGAAGGGCGAGGGTAGTTAATGGCTTTATTGTACAGTTGATTTTCAAGTTTGAGTTTTGTCCATACCGGCATAGTATGGTTACCCGGTATTCGTTCAGAGAACAACAGGGAGTCTAACCGTACATCCACCAGGTTATATCCTCCAAAAGCCGCCCGGGCCCTTAGATTGGAGCGACCCATTACACCCGGTATGCCTTCAAAATTCATGGCCCGGTTATTATGTCCATGGCCGCAGAGAATGGCCAGTGTATTTTGTTTTTTTAACCGGTCAATCGCCTCATACCAGTTATCGAGTGCATTATTGATGGGATAATGGTTAAGAAAGATCAATGGTTTGGAAGTATCCCTTTTTTTCAATTCATTGTCCATCCAAACTACGGCATCACGGGGTATATGGCCATCGCTCATACGCACATAGGGACCTGAAGCGCAACCCATAAAGGTGATGCCATTGTATTCGAAAATAAATTTATCGTCGCCAAACACCTTCCCAAAGCTTACGCCTCCGCTCTCGCTCCAGCCACTGTCATGGTTTCCTGGAATGATATAGTATGGCACTTTCAACTCATCCAGCAATTTTTTGGCCAGCCTGATCTCGCTGTCTGTGCCCAGTTCAGTGATATCACCCGTAATCACCACAAAAGCGATATCTGTCATGGTATTGATATCGGCGACCGTGCGCCTGAGGTCCTCTTCAGCCCCGCCATTGGGCGAACCAATATGTGTATCGGATATAAATGCAAACCGGAAAGGTTTCCATTGTGCCTCCGCACTAAAAAGCCCCGTAAAAAGCACCAGCAGCAGCAAACCATATTTCATCACCGGAAGTTAATAAATATTGACATGGTATGGTTATTGAATGGTTTGACTGGCGAATTGGGAATGTATTGATGGGCTGGTTGCAGTACAGACAAACACCTCCATTCGTCAACCCGCAATCAGTTAAATTTGCCCTATGAAAAAGACAGTTGTACTCGGCGCCAGTGACAATCCCTCCCGTTACAGTTTTTTAGCCGTGCAGAAACTCAACCGCTACGGGCATGCCGTGGTAGCCATTGGAAAGAAACCGGGAAAAGTGGGCGATACAGAGGTTATCACCGAAAAGGCCGAGGAAAAAGAAGTAGATACCGTTACCCTGTACCTTAACCCGAAATTGCAACAGCAGTACTACGATTATATTTTGTCGCTGCATCCCAAACGCATTATTTTTAATCCGGGCACAGAGAATGCTGAACTGGAGGCACTTGCCAAAGCCAACGGCATTGAAGCCGTTGAAGCGTGTACGCTGGTAATGCTTGGCACCGGACAATATTAGTGGCCACTAAAATCAAAGCGTGTTTGCACAATACCTAACACTGGTTATTGCCTGGAGTATCTTTGGTCTCCTGCATAGTGTATTGGCTACTGCACCGGTTAAACAGCGTGTGCAACTTTTCATGAAAAAATATTTTCGGTATTACCGTTTGTTATATTCACTAATGGCGGTGGCTACCCTTGCATGGGTGTTGCATACGCATTTCTCCATTCATCAGCCCATCTTATGGAAGCCACCATGGATCCAGCGATTTATTGCGAAACTGCTAGGGGTAGGCGGGCTGGTAATTATGCTTATCTGTATACGCAAGTATTTTGCCTACCTCAGCGGCATAGATGTTTTCTTTGATCGTGCGCGGCCAGCGGTACTTGAACAGAACGGAATGCATGCCGTTGTGCGCCATCCATTGTATGCGGGCACCCTTCTTTTTGTATGGGCTGTTTTCCTGGCATCACCTTACCTGAATCACCTTGTGACCTGTATTTGTATCACAGTGTATACATTAATCGGGATGTATTATGAGGAAAAAAAATTGGTGAAAGAATACGGTGAAGCATACAGGAGCTACCAAATGAAAGTACCGGCTTTGATTCCGCGTATATAAACTGACCCTCTGTGTAACGCTGTGCATTCTGTGGCCCTGCGGTGAAGTGATCGCAGCGAAGGTTTAACCACAGAGTAAGGGAGCGCACAGCGCTACACAGAGAATCTAACGGTCAGTGAATCGTATGTGGTATTCCTGGATGAGTGCGGGGTTTTCGGGGGTGAGGGTGAAGCTCACCCAAACATTACCCTTCTCACCCTCCAGCACAAAATGCCCACGCAATTGATTTTCCGGAACTACTTCTCCTGTTTTTATGATCCGTCCTGCTTTATTGAAAATTTCTGTTGCTTCTTTCTTCATAGCATCCGTAAAATAATCAGCGAAAAAATTTTCAGCGAAAATGCCTGAGGATTCAGCGTTTGCAAAGCCTGGCAGCAATGCCATTAGCTCATCCCTGCGCTGTGTAAGAATTTTGGAGGCTGGTAATTGACGGGGTTGCAGTTTCGAAATCCGGATCAGCGTATCCAGAACCGCCATATTGGGCGGCGTTGTGGGCGCATAAGTTACATTGGCAAACAGCATTACGCCTAAGCCGTATTCCGGTAAAAATCGCCAGTTGCTGCCAAAGCCGGGCAGGCCCCCGCTATGCGCCACACTTTCACGACCCTCGCAATCGCGTGTCCAGCTAAGGCCATACCCATAGGCTGACGTAGTAGCGCAGGCACGCCCGCCGGGATACCGATAGTTTGTATTCATACCAATAAAACGCCAGGGCTGGTGCATTTCACGAAGGGAACTTCTCTTTACCGGACCGGATTCAGCATCATTGCGTGCGGGCCAGGCAGACTGGTGCAAGGCAATGTATTTGCTGAACGATTCCACAGATGTAATCATACCACCCATTGCCCCCCACACGCCATCGGGCAGCAAAGCTTCTTCACGCCAATCGTTATTGATCCAACGATAGCCATGTGCAAGAGAAGCAGGGGGCACCCGGGTATAATCCCATGCAGACTGGGTCATGCCCAGTGGTTGCCATATATTTTTTTCGATATAGTCGCTGTAAGGAACGCCGCTTACTTTTTTAATAATATATCCCAGCATGGCAAAACCCAGGTTGCTGTATTCATAAATAACCGCTGGATCATTCGAAAACGAAATCCCTTTTTTGATTAAGGCAATGAGTTCTGCATCTGTGTCTGCCAGTTGCCTGTCGCCCCATGGATTGTCTTCGGGAAAACCCGCGGAATGCGTTAACAGGTTACGAATGGTGATGGCTGGCGCGTCTGTAGTGAGTTGCTGACCCTTCATTTCGGGGATGTAGCTATGGATGGGATCATCCAACTTCAGTTTGCCTTCATCGCGCAGTTTCAGTATGGCGAGGGCAGTAAAACTTTTGCTCATGGATGCAATGCGAAACATGGAGCTGGTAGTAGCCGGAATCTTCCTGGCAATATCCGTATACCCGCCACTGCCGGAGTATACCAGTTTGCCATCAAGTACAATACCAAAAGCATAACCCGGAAAATGGTTTTTCTCAGCATACTCCCTGTAGATTTTTTCCACTAGTGGAAAATGTACTGCGATCTTCTGTAACCTGCCGGCATCGGCAAATACCGGCGGCTGGTAACCCGCATTGGGATTTGTTGTGGTGGATTGACCATTGGCCAGCTGAAACAGCGAAATGGCCAGCAAAAGAAGAACGGGCTTCAAAAGATCTTTTTGCATACAGGCATTATTGAATGAATTAAGCTACTCATTTTTATCAGTTCACAGGAAACAAAGATCATCCCTCCAGGAACGCTGTGGACCCCGCGCCTCTGTGTTAAAATGGATGCTGCGATGTTTGGAGTTGTCCAGGTCAATTGGTTTTCGACCCGATTTTTTTTCAACACAGAGACCGGAGATATACCGACTTCACAAAGTTAATAGGCGAGAAGTTTGGTCACATAATCATGTAACCTGCTTTTGGCCATATAGTTTTTTTCGAGCTCAACATTGAATGGAATGGGCGTATCAAGCGAAGCGCAACGCAGTACCGGCGCATCCAGCAGTTCAAAACAATGCTCACTGATCCATGCACTGATCTCGGCACCAATGCCACCAGCCAGGTTGTCCTCATGGAGAATTAACACTTTGCCTGTTTGTTCAACCGCCGCTTTAATGGATTCATGATCAAGTGGCTGAAGACTTCTCAGGTCAAGTATATGCAGGGATGTTTCCCTGTGTTGCTCCTGGTACTCAGTTGCCCAATGTACACCCGCGCCATACGTAATCACGCTGATATCATTGCCCTGCTTTACTAACCTTGCTTTGCCGATGGTTACTTCATAATATGCTTCCGGAACGGGGCCACTGATACTCCTGTAAAGTGCTTTGTGTTCAAAGAACAAAACAGGGTTGGGATCATTGATGGCGGCGATCAGCAATCCTTTGGCATCATGCGCGGTGGCAGGGTATACAACTTTTAACCCGGGCACATGCGTAAACCATGCTTCATTGCTCTGTGAATGAAAAGGTCCTGCACCAACGCCACCGCCGGTGGGCATCCTGATCACCACATCTGCCTGCTGCCCCCAACGGTAATGAATTTTGGCGAGGTTGTTAACGATCTGGTTGAATCCTACCGTTACAAAATCTGCAAACTGCATCTCCATTACGCTCTTGTATCCCTCCAGGCTCAAACCCAATGCTGCACCCACAATGGCGCTTTCACACAAAGGTGTGTTGCGAACACGGTCCTTACCGAACTCCGTCACAAATCCTTCCGTAATTTTAAAGGCGCCGCCGTATTCGGCAATGTCCTGCCCCATCAGGATAAGGTTGGCATGGTGCCGCATGCTTTGCCTGAGGGCGTCGCTGATGGCATCAACGAAACGTTTTTCGGGGGACGTAAGACCTGAATCGTGAGCGGTGAGTGGTGTGTCTTGTGTTGGCTCATCTATGCGCATTACCGGCGACTGGCGACTGAGGACTGACGATTCACGAGCAAACACATCATTCATTTCCTCCGCGGTATCCACCACCATTTCCCCTGCCTCATACGCAAGCTTTAGTTCTGACTCGATATACTCTTTGAATTCATTCCGTATATCAGCCACCTGCATTTCCGTTAATACGTTTTCAGCGGTTAGAAACTGCTCGAAATTTTTTACCGGGTCTTTTCTTCCCCATTCTTCAAACAATTCTTTTGGTACGTATTTGGTTCCGCTGGCTTCTTCATGACCGCGCATGCGGAAAGTCATGCATTCGATCAGGTAGGGTTTGCGGTTGGTAATGCAATAATCACGGATGCCCCGGATGGTTTCGTACACGGTAAGTACATCGTTTCCATCTATGCGAACGCCTTCCATGCCGTAGCCCTTGGCTTTATCAACCAGGCTTTCACAACGGTATTGTTCGGCAACAGGGGTGCTTAAACCATATCCATTGTTTTCAATGACAAAAATGACCGGCAGGTTCCATACTGCCGCAACATTCAGTGCCTCGTGAAAATCACCTTCGCTGGTGCCGCCATCTCCGGTAAATGCCAGTGATACTTTGTTTTCTTTTTTCAGAGTGTAGGCAAGCGCCACCCCATCAGCGATGGCCAGTTGCGGACCCAGGTGCGAGATCATCCCGCAGATATAATGCGGCTTACTTCCAAAATGAAAACTTCTTTCCCGGCCTTTGCTGTAACCCTCTTTGTTCCCCTGCCATTGCATGAACAATTTTGATAAACACATTTGCCGCGAAGTAAATACGCCCAGGTTGCGGTGCAGGGGCATGATCCATTCATCGTGCTGTAAAGCCAGTGTGCAACCTACTGAGATGGCTTCCTGACCTATACCACTAAACCATTTGCTGATCTTGCCCTGCCGAAGCAGCACCAGCATTTTTTCCTCTATCATGCGAGGCAGTAGCAGGTTGCGATACACGAAGACCAGTTCTTCATTCGTTAATTCCCGGCGGTTGAAGTCCATCAAAAATTTTTAGTAAGGCCTAAGTTAGTTGTATTTGAGTTTGCCGCAAAAGGGGTTTGGCTGAAAAGGATACCTGCTATGGTGAATGCGCAGGCTCAAAAACCCTCCGAATAAAAGTGGGCAATACTCGCCGCCATTGCCTCTTATTGCAAAATTGCGCCTGAGCAGCCAGCAAACCCACAAAAAAAGCCACCCCAATGGATGGCTTTTGAAATTATTGCGGTGATAATTTATTTATTGCTTGCCACTTTACTAAGCAAACGGAGGATCTCCATGTACAACCATACCATGGTCACCATCAAACCAAACGCACCATACCACTCCATGAATTTGGGTGCCCCTCTTTCGGCTCCCTGTTCAATCATGTCAAAATCAAGTATGAGGTTCAGGGCAGCGATGGCTACAATGAACAGGCTGATACCTATGCTAAGCGTACTGCTGCCGGTAAAGAAGCTAATATTTACACCAAACAGCCCCAATATCCATGTGAGCAGGTAAAAAATAGCAATGCCCAGCGTTGCGGTCATTATAATCGACTTAAACCGCTCCGTGGCCTTAATTACGCGGAAGTTATACAGCAGGAACATGGAGAATGCCACGCCAAACGTTAGTCCCACGGCCTGCATGATCAGTCCGGGGTAGTTTTTTGCAAAAGCTTCATTCAATATGGCGGAAATACCTCCGATGAACAACCCTTCCAGTAAACCATACAGGGGCGCAACAATACCCGCCCAGTTGGGTTTAAACATAATGGCCAGTGCAGCGATCAAACCGCCTATGGCACCTACGATCATTAAAGTAGTCATGGTACCCTGGTTGCCCTCCTGGAACAGGTGCCAGTTAAAGGCGGCACCGGCTACCACCATCAATAACAAAAATCCAAACTTATTGATCGCACCGCGCACACTCATGGTGCCCTGCATATCTGCCTCCATGCTTGCACTCTTGTCAAACATCTTCTGCGTTAGTGTTGGATTACCCGATTTAAAAATTTCCATTTCATTCAATTTTAGTACACCAAATATACGGTTTTGAGAGTCGATTTGCCATGGGTTTTCACTAAGAAAAAACTAAAGTTCCTGCTCCGCTTGCCTGCCGGCAGCCACCCTCGCCCAATTGGGATTGAGGTTGCCACTGAAAGCAAAAATCCGATCAGAACAACCGGCTGCCGCCTTCGCAAATTGACCCGCGTTGTTAGTGATGGCATCCTGTCACACCTATGCTTATTGGCCTGCAGCTTTCATTTGTAAGGTCCAAAGGCGCTTTTTGTGCATAAAGAACTACTTAAAACCGGCTAAATAGCAGGTCTGTATTGAAGTGATGATTATATTTAACCCCGCAAATACAATTCTTTTTAGATGAACCAGAAAGAAGAACTTTTACAGAACGTTGTGATCAAATTTGCCGGCGACAGCGGTGATGGAATGCAGCTTACCGGTCAGCAGTTTACAAACAATACAGCCCTGATGGGTATTGACCTTGCCACCTTTCCCGATTTTCCTGCGGAGATCAGGGCCCCGATCGGCACTTTGCCAGGGGTGAGTGGTTTCCAGCTGCATTTTTCCTCCAATAAAGTATTTACGCCGGGCGATATCGCAGATGTGCTTGTGGCCATGAATGCCGCTGCCCTGAAAGTAAACCTGAAGGCCCTGAAACCGGGAGGTAAGATCATTGTAAACCTGGAAGGGTTTGATGCAAAGAACCTGCGCCTGGCCAATTACCCCGAGGGTGTAAATCCACTGGAAGATGGCAGCCTGGATAATTATGAAGTAATCAAGATAGATGTTACCAAACTCACGCGCGAAGCGGTGAAAGATTTTCCAGAGCTGGGTAATAAAGAACGCGATCGTGCCAAGAACATGTTCGTGCTGGGCTATATCTATTGGATGTACAACCGCAGTCTGGAGAACACCATCGACTTTCTGCGTGATAAATTTGGCAAGAAGCCCACGATCCTCGACAGCAACATCAAAGTATTACAGGCCGGATACAATTACGGCGATACTACGGAGACTTTTACCACGCGTTACAAAGTGGAAAAAGCAAAGATGAGTGCAGGTCTTTACCGCAGTATCATGGGTAACCAGGCATTGTCATTGGGATTGATCGCCGCAGGTGAAAAAAGCGGCCTCGAAATATTTTTGGGCGCGTATCCTATTACACCTGCTTCGGATATTCTGCACGAACTGAGCAAATACAAAAGCTTTGGTATCAAAACATTCCAGGCCGAAGATGAAATTGCGGCCATCGCCGCGTCCATAGGCGCCAGCTACGGTGGCTCCTTAGGCGTTACCGCTACTTCAGGGCCTGGTATGGCATTGAAAACCGAGGCGATGGGTTTGGCTGTGATGCTGGAAATTCCTTTGCTCATCATCAATATTCAACGCGGAGGCCCCTCAACCGGGCTGCCCACTAAAACGGAACAAAGCGACCTGATGCAGGCATACTATGGACGAAATGGCGAATGCCCGATGCCCATCATTTCTGCTTCCACACCCAGCGATTGTTTTGATGCCGCTTATGAAGCGGTCAGGATTTCTGTACAGCACATGACACCGGTTATCTTACTGAGTGATGGTTATATCGCCAATGGCGCTGAGCCCTGGAAGTTTCCTGCTGCTGATGAACTGGCACCAATCGCTGTGAACTTTAAAAAAGAGCTGGACCTTGATGAACCAAAATTCCAGCCCTATAAACGCGATAATAAACTGGCACGCTCATGGGCCATCCCGGGCACTGCCGGTTTTGAACACCGCATTGGTGGTTTGGAAAAACAGGATGTGACGGGAAATATCAACTATGAACCCGAGAACCACCAGCATATGGTGAACATACGGCAGGCCAAGGTTGATAAAATTGCGGATCATATACCGCTACAGAAAATTGACAATGGTCCTGAAAATGGAAAAGTACTGGTGATCGGCTGGGGCTCTACCTATGGGGCAATCAAAAGTGCCTGCCTGCAATTGCAGGAGGAAGGTAAGGCGGTAAGTCATGTACATCTCCGTTACGTACGTCCCTTCCCCCGTAACCTTGGCGAAATCATTAAGAACTTTGAGCAGGTACTCATCCCCGAAATCAATAACGGGCAACTGGTAAAGATTATCCGAGACCAATACCTGGTTGATGCCAAACCGTATAATAAAGTGATGGGTATCCCCATTACAAAAGGCGAACTGGTAGACGTGCTAAGGAAGATGTTGTAGGAGGCGGCACTGTTAAATGTGCTGATAAGTTCAATATTTGGTGGCCGGCACTATGCAGTCTATCAAATGTGCAACTTGCCCGCAACGCGCTCCACATCGCCTGCTATCCTGTAGATAAAATAAAACTGGTCCGTGATGGATTTAAAAGTGGATAGCAGCCTGCCCGTTGCTGTATCCATTTGTCCTGCGCGGATCTCGTCCTGCCTTTTTCTTACCAGTTCATTTACACGCTGATCCAGTAAGCGTACCTGGGCATTTTCTGTTTTTACCGGTACGAATGTTTCCCCTGCTGCATTTACAGACTGTTCAGCCTGCTGAAGAGCCGCGGTGCTTGAATGGATCAGCGGAATATAATCATCGCTGATGTATTCAGGTGCCAAGGAATCTGCATAGTAGGATAAAGTTGCTATATGCGAGTTAAGCATGTGTATGGCCACAACAAGCTGGTGCAGGTACTCGGCGTTTTTTTGTTTACGCCTGGGTTCCGACAACATGCGGTTAAATGCATCGGATAAATTGGCAAGCGATACCCAACTGTTCTTTCTTACCCATACGGTTTCTTTTTTGTTGAAAGGTTGCCCGGTAAATGGCGCTGAAACGAGCTGGTAATACCGGCGCACATCTTCCAAAACCCGACCAAGGTATACGCCTACCTGTTCATGTTCCCACACCGGGGCAAGCAGGTAGCCGGAAACAAATGCCACCACAGATCCTATGGCCGTATCAAGTATCCGTTCTGCCAGCAGCGTGGTGAACCCCTGTGGCTCCAGCAAATGAAACATCAGCAGAAGGTACAATGTCATCAATATCGTACTTACGAGATAGCTCTTGCGCATAAAACTGTATGCACCGATCATGCTGATGGTTAAAAAAATAAGTATCGTGGTCTTATCGTCTACCAGGTACAGCAATGATGCACCCATCGCGGTACCTGCAATGGTACCGGTAAGGCGCTCAATGTTCCTTTGTTTGGTAAGGCTGTAGCCCGGCTTGAGTATCACCACAACAGTCAGCAATATCCAGTAACTATGACCCAGCGGCAGGAAACCTGCAATGATGTATGCAAACAGTGCAGCGGCAGAGATGCGTAAGGAATGACGAAAAATATTGGAACGGAAAGAAAGATTATCAATCAGCAATTGGATATCGATGGACTGGTGCGTAATAAAAGACTCCGCATCCGGCGCCTCAATTTTTTTTCTGCGGAGTTTTTTGTCGTAGGAAGTATACTGATGCAAGGTACGGATACGGGTAGCCAGCTCCTCTATGCTGTCAAGAATATGACGCAGGCTGATAAAACCTTCCAGGTTACCGGGGTCCATTTTATCTGCACGCAAAGCCTGCAAATGTTTGCGCTCTTCCAGCAGTTCATCATCAATCTTTGTATCATGGGTGGAGCGCCGGCCACTTTGAAGGGCCAGTCCTACTTTATCCAGTTCCGCTGCCAGGCCATTGATCAGTTGGCGGTATTCCAGTAAAATGCCGGTTTCATCAAAATAAGTATGCAGTTTCTCATAGTCCTGGTGTGAGGTCATCACTATCTCGAAAATATCAGACACATCCAAAAACACCATCATCAGTACACGGCCCGTATGGGTAGATTCTTTTACAATACTTCTTGTTTTGAACAGCATTTCCGCTACCACGGCCTGTTGCGCCTGCACCGCGCCCTGGGCGGTAACGATCTCTGAATAATTTTTTTCATAGCTGAAACCGGGATCATAGAAAGCCGCTTTGGTACTGAGATAGTCGGCCACAGACAGCACGTACTCTCCCAGGGCCTGTTGGATAATCTTGTAAGGCCTCAGTTTGTACAGTATGCCGCTTAACAAAACATACCAGGCACCGCCCAAGAGTACGTATAGCGCATTGTAGACAATGGCTGCTCCCGCAAGATGGTGCTGCGTCTGCAACACAAGAACAATCATACAGGCAAGGCCGATGGCTGTTGCCCTTGCGCCGAATACACCAATCAGGGAAAAAAGAAAACAAAAGAGGGGCAGAACGATCATGAACAACCAGGGTATGGATTGCGAGAGCCCGCCTGCCAGCGCTACTGCAAAAACCAACAGGTTAGATACCACCAGGCCATTGCGGCGGTGATGGATAGGACCCGGGTTATCTGTGATACCTACGCTCAACGCACCCAGGGCCATGGCAAGGCCAATATCCAACCTGTTATAGTACGCAAACAACAGTACCGGGGACAGAACAGCAACCGTCATACGCACCCCATCATTCAGGTAATGGCTGTTAATGAAACTGCGGTACTGTTTGAGGTAGTCCATGTATTAAAGGTACTTTCAAAAAAACACTGCACCTGTGCGGAAAATTATTTTTGCACAGAAGCCAGGTGTCATGGTTTTAGTAATAATTTCAGGCATAACGCTATGAACCTAGAGCAACTAAGGGAATATTGTTTGGATAAACCAGGAGCCGAAGAAACACTCCCCTTTGGCCCGGATACGCTCGTGTATAAAGTGAACGGGAAAATATTTTTACTTACGGGTTTTGACAGCCATCCACTCCAATTCAATGTAAAATGTGACACGGCTAAGGCAATAGAACTACGTGAAGCATACCCGCAGCATGTATTACCGGGGTACCATATGAACAAGCAACACTGGAACACGGTTATCGCCGATGGCAAAATACCTTTGCGCCAGATAAAGGAATACATTGACGATTCTTATAGGCTCGTTGTTGGCAGGCAACCTTCTAAAAAGAAAAAATAGGTGGCCATTATACTTATCGGCACCAGGCAAACCTGTTCTGCTCTATGGTTTGTAGCAACCATTTATTCTTCTTTCTTCAGAAATTTATTGTAGTAAACACAGATCGCTTTCAACCCACATTCCCCGCATTTTGGATTTCTTGCCACGCATATATAGCGTCCATGCAGTATCAGCCAGTGATGGGACTTATGGATCATGTCCTGGGGTATGTGCTTAACCAATTCTTTTTCCACTGCCAGCGGTGTGGTTAACGTGCCCGGCACCAGACCCAGCCTTTTGCTTACCCTGAAAACGTGGGTATCAACAGCCATATTAGGTTGCTCATCTATCACACTCGTTATTACATTGGCCGTTTTGCGGCCCACACCCGGCAATTGCACCAGTTCATCAACTGTCATGGGAACCTTGCCTCCAAACTTTTCCATGAGCATATTTGACATACCAATTAGGTGTTTCGTTTTATTATTTGGGTAGGAGATACTTTTTATATACGGAAACAAATCATCAAAAGCGGCTTTGGCCATTTTCTGCGGCGTTGGATATTTTGCAAAGATTGCAGGGGTAGTCAGGTTAACACGCTTATCGGTGCATTGTGCAGAAAGAATAACGGCTACCAGCAACTGGAAAGGATCATCATATAACAATTCTGTTTCCGCTTCCGGAATATGTTGCCGGAAATAATCCAGCACATACGCGTAGCGTTGTTTTTTGGTCATAGCATTTTTTCTTAGGACTCCTCAGTGCAGGCAGTTCTTTGTATTTACAATTTAACACCCATCCGCAAAACAGCACCAGGCGTTTAGAGTTGATGAAAACTGTCTCCAATAAATTTTAATGCGTCTGTAATACCCGTTCGCCAGTAGGTCCAGCTATGACCGCCATCACGTACACGGTATTCGTGTGGTACATTTTTAGCGGATAATGCGATATGTAATAAACAATTGCCCTTTGTAAGAAAATCATCGTCGCCGCAATCGATCCAGTAACGCACCCTGCGGAGTTCTTCAGTGGTTTTTTTCTCCACTATTTTTAAGGCGGAATTTTGATACCAGGCATCATTGAGTCTTGTTTTGTCTTTAAGGCCCCTCCCATATAACTGCCCGAATGTTCGCTCATAGTTGTTATCGGGCATAGAGGTTAGTGCCTCATCATCAAACACGGCAGCGCTCAAAGGGGCCGCGGCCGCAAAAAGTTCAGGGTGTTTTAAGGCATACATCAGCGTTCCGTATCCGCCCATCGACAGGCCCGCAATACCCCGGTATTTTTTCTCTGTTTTGATACGATAGGTTTTTTCAATGGATGGCATAAATTCCCTGATGAAAAAATCTTCATAACTCTCCTTTCCATCGTAGGCATTGATATACCAGCTTGAATCCGCATCGGGCATCACAATGATCATAGGCGGGATGGTTCCCTCTGCAATGGCCTTATCAGCATACCTGTTTACTTCACCAAATTGCAACCACCCCGTATGGTCATCCGTATACCCATGTAAAAGGTAAACAACCGGGTAACTGCGGCTGGAGCTTTCATAATCGTGAGGCAGGTAAACAGCATACTTTACTTCCCGGTTCAACAGGGAGCTGGTAACGGTTCTTGTTTCATATACTTTACCTGTGTGCTGGGCATCAGCAGCTATCAAAAGAATGCAGGCCAGCAAAAGGCCGGTTAGTTTATGAAAAACATTTCTCATATGGCTTTTTTTAGTGAGTAAGATCAGGTGATGAATCTACAAACAACCTTGCATATCCGCTATTTTTTGCCGGAAGATTCCTGCACATGCTTCATGATCAGACGGATAGATTCCTTAGAGGGGGAACTGAGCTTGAGTTTGCTGAGCTGCCTGATCGTCCGGCGCAGCACCTCCAAACGGTCTTTCAGTTCAATATCCGCTTCCAGTGCCTCACCGATGGCGGCGCTCAGTTTGGGCGGACATTCATTGTACAGGTACAGGATAAGATCCTCTTCTTTGATTTTTTTCATAGCACGGTCCCGCTTGGTGTAAGAGGATAAGACGTCCTAATAAAACGGGGATCGGTACAGAATATTGCAGGAAAATCAGAAAATAGGGCCGAACGATTTTTGAGGGGTTTTATTTTTTTGCGGAGGCAGAATCTTCAATGATATAGATATCTTCCCCGTCTTTTTTCATCAGGTAATGCTCCCGGGCAAATTTCTCAAGCGCAGCCGGATTATTCTGGAGGTCATACAGCTCCTGCCGGGCTTTTTCGATCTCCTGCACGTAGTATTTCTTCTTTGTTTCCAGTTTGGCCAGTTCCGCTGCCCTTTCTTTCTGCTGGAAATAGTCCCTGCGGTCAAAAAAAAGCATCCAAACCGCAAAAAAAACAGAAGCCACCAGGTATTTGTTGGTAAGAATGGAAGCTAGGCGTCTCATGGAGTAAAGGTAAGCCTGATGATTATTGGAAGGAAGGATAATAATCAACAGGTGTGAAGAAAGCTGCGAGCTTTGAGCTGCGAGCTACGAGCATTGAGTTTTTGGCTCGCAGCTCGCAGCTCATAGCTCGTAGCTACACAATTATTTTCCAAATTTTATCTTCCCCTTCGGATAAACCCCCGTACTGCCCAGCATCTCTTCAATGCGGATCAGTTGGTTGTATTTGGCTATACGGTCGGTTCTTGAGGCCGAACCGGTTTTGATCTGGCCGCAATTCAGGGCCACGGCAAGGTCGGCGATTGTGGTATCTTCTGTTTCGCCACTACGGTGACTCATAATGGTATTATACCCGTTATGCTGTGCAAGGGTTACCGCGTTAATGGTTTCGGTAAGCGTACCGATCTGGTTTACTTTCACCAACAGGCCATTGGCAATTCCTTTATCAATACCGGTCTGCAGCCGCTCTACGTTGGTCACAAAAAGATCATCGCCCACAAGCTGGCACTTGCTGCCTACTGCCTGTGTAAGTGCTTTCCAACCGTTCCAGTCATCTTCGGCCATACCATCTTCAATAGAAGCGATGGGATATTGCTTAACCCATTTCTCCCAGAACTTTACCAGTTCATCGCTGCTGATGGCTTTGCCACTGCTTTTATGAAAAACATATTTTTTCTTCTTGCTGTCCCATAATTCACTGTTGGCAGCATCCATCGCGATCACGATCTGTGAACCGGTCTTGTAGCCTGAAGCGGATATCGCTTCCAGAACGGTTTCTATGGCTTCTTCATTGCTCTGTATGTTGGGTGCAAATCCGCCTTCGTCACCTACATTGGTGCTGAACCCTTTCTTTTTCAATACACCTTTCAGGGTATGAAAGATCTCGACGCCCCAGCGTAAGCCTTCACTGAAAGAGGCAGCGCCAACCGGCATCACCATAAATTCCTGGAAATCGATCTTATTATCCGCATGCGCACCACCGTTAAGAATATTCATCATCGGCATGGGCAGGGTTTTGGCATTGGTACCACCGATATACCTGAAAAGGGGAAGCGCCGCTTCTTCCGCCGCAGCTTTGGCAACGGCCATACTTACGGCAAGCATGGCATTGGCGCCGAGTTTGCTTTTGTTTTTGGTACCGTCAAGCGAGATCATCATCTCATCAATCGCAGCCTGCTGCGTAACATCAAAACCAGCTATTTCTTTGGAAATAATATCGTTTACGTTTTTTACCGCCTTGGTAACGCCTTTGCCCGCATATTTCTTTTTATCATCATCCCGAAGTTCCATGGCTTCGTGAATACCGGTGCTGGCACCGGTGGGTACTGCCGCGCGGCCAAGGGCGCCGTCATCAGTTAATACATCTACTTCAACAGTGGGATTACCGCGGCTGTCTAATATCTGCCGCGCGTGTACTTCAATAATGTAGCTCATGGTTGATTGCTTGTTTGGTTATGGTTTGTAGGAGCTGCAATTTACGGATTAGTTGCGCATTTTTTCACGCAAAGGCGCCAGGGGGCAAAGGCACCAGGACAAGTCAACATTGCGCCTAAGGTCCTTCGCGTCATTGGTTGAAACAAAATGTTAGCGATTTCCAGCCCGGAATCCATTGATTGGTCCAAGTGTCTTGCGCATAAGTACTTCATCATAGCCTTTTACGATATAATCCTTCAATATCCCCACGGTTTCATATCCCAGTCGCCTGTATAACTGTTGGGCACGTTCATTAAAAGAAGATGCGCAGATAAAAACATTGGGATAGGATTGAAAGATCAGTTGTTCCATATAACGGATAGCCGCTTCGCCAATGCCTTTGCCTCGATAGGTTTCCGCTATGGCGAGCACCTGTATGTAGCCACAGAAACTGCCGCTCATTTTGATCACTATAAAACCGATAGGCACCTGGTTATGCTCCAAAAGGTAGACCTCCGAAACGGGATCCTGCAATAAACGGAGTGATTCAGCATAACCACGTTGCAATGTGATCCATGGTTCATTGGCTGCCATCAGGGCCGCGCACCAGGCAAGATCAGCAGAATGGGTTGTTTTGCCAATCCCAATATCAACACCTGTTAGTTTTTCCACCGCTGGAGGGGTTTAGGTAGTGAGTTGCCTGAATATATCTTCCAGGCTGTGCTGTTCAGTTTGCAGGGAGATGATATTGAGGTTATGTTCCACCGCTATATTCAACAGTTGTTTTCGTACTGATTCGGGTGATTCGGTTTCCAGTTTCCAGGTGCCGATTGCCAGTTGACCCAGTTTGTTGACGGTGCTGATAGCCTGCAACCATTTTTCATCGATATTTTCTTTGAACTGTACGGTTACGACATGATAGGAGCGGTTGCCCCTCTGCAAATTAGCAAGCGTATCATCCGCTACAATGTTTCCTTTGTTGATGATGATCACCCGATCGCAGATGGCCTGTACTTCCTGGAGAATATGCGAGGAGAACAACACGGTTTTATTTTCTCCCTGCTTTTTGATCACGTTGCGGATCTCTACTATCTGGTTGGGATCAAGGCCACTGGTAGGTTCATCCAATATCAACACTTCCGGATCATGTATCAGTGCGGCGGCAAGACCCACTCTTTGTTTGTATCCTTTTGACAACTGGCCGATCTTCTTTTTAAATTCTGCGGTTAGACCTGTTAGCGCGATCACCCTTTCAACTGCGGCTTTGCTATCGGGTACCTGGTGAATGCCGGCAATAAATAAGAGGTATTCCCTCACATACATATCCGGATACAGTGGATTTGCCTCGGGCAGATAGCCGATCTTTTTTTTGACAGCGATAGGATCTTTCGTTACATCCAACCCACTCACCATCGCCATACCACCATCGGGCTCAAGGTAACCGGTGATCATTTTCATCGTTGTACTTTTTCCCGCACCATTGGGTCCGAGAAAACCCACTATCTGTCCTTTGCCGGCTGAAAATGAAATACCATTCACCGCTTTCTGGGCGCCATATTCCTTACTTAGCTTTGTAACTTCGATCATCGTCGGAGGGTTATGTTAAATGTTGCGTGTTGAATGATAAATGCCTGAAACAAATTTGACCTTTTAATAGGGAACCAGAAAATCGGGAAGGAACTAAATGGGCAATCAAGTGTTAATATTCCTGTCGCCTGGTCCTATCATTCACCATATACCTCTGTGCAACTCAGTGCGCTCCGGCCTCTGTGGTAAAGCCTTCGCTTCGATAATACTACGGAGGCTTCACTACAGAACACACAGAGGCCTATTTGAGACGCTTATCATTCTATATGCTCAATTAATGAGTTCGTCTGAAGATTCCGGCAGGTGATCATACTCTCCTTTAAACGCGTACCATCCAAAAATGACCATACCGATCGCAATAGGTATAAACACCACTACGAATACTCCCCACTGGATCTTTGTATCCAATACCGGTTTGGCTGCGATCTCTGAGGCAGCGGTCTTTAACAGATAGAAAACGCCTAATGGTGCAAGCAGCATCCAGAGAATACCGGCCATTCTTTTGATCTGGTTCATTCGCGTAGTTTTTTTGCCGCAGATTCGCAGATTCTTTCTATAATAATCTGCGAATCTGCGGCTATTATTTAATCATCCACATTCGGATCGATCCTGTTTTTGATATACAATGCCCCGATAACTAAACACAATCCCGCCACAATCAACGGATACCATA
>JANPIE010000069.1:0-9643 GCA_031424835.1 Chitinophagaceae bacterium | reverse complement strand
GGAGTGCCACTTCGTTAACCGTTTTTGATAATTCGCTGGCTATGCCTTAGTACTTTCAGATGAAGCGGGTCCAAATTTATCCCTAATTGCCTTCAGGCAGAATCAACGATCGCATGGTACAATTAAGCTCCATTGTTTTTTGCTGAACATACAGCTATTGAACTTAACCGTTTATTTTTCCCGGGGTTTCCTAACTCGATTTTCCGGAGCCAGCTCTATCCAAACGGGCGCATGGTCGCTGGTTTTTTCCCATCCACGTACATAGGTATCAACACCCCCTGACTTCAAGCGGGCCGCAACATGTTTACTAAGCAGAAAATGATCAATTCGGATGCCCGCATTCCGCTTAAAGGAATTGTAGAAATAATCCCAGAACGTATATACAGGCTCAACCGGATACAGCTCCCGGATCGCGTCTGTCCATCCCTGTTCAACTAATTTTTTATAAGCTACCCGCGACTCAGGAAAGAATAAGGCGTCCTTAACCCAGCGTTCGGGTTTATACGCATCGAGGTTGGTGGGAATTACGTTGTAGTCGCCGGCGAGTATAACGGGTACATCCATAGCCAGCAACTTCCTGGCATGCTTGCTGAGGCGTTTGAACCACTCCATTTTATAATCGAACTTGGGCCCCGGAGCAGGATTGCCATTGGGAAGATAAAGGCACCCAATGATCATATCACTTACCACCGCTTCGATATAGCGACTATGCAGATCACCCCGATCGCCGGGCAGCACCCGCCTGATCTCCTGTATGTCTGCTTCACGGGAGAGTATTGCCACACCGTTCCAGCTTTTTTGTCCGTGCCAGATAGCATGGTATCCTGCGTCCTCTATCGCTTGCTCCGGGAATTTCTCTTGCGGTGCCTTCAGCTCCTGCAGGCATACGATATCCGGCTGGGCTTCATGGAGCCAGCGTAGCAACACGGGCAGGCGTCCATTTACTCCGTTCACATTATACGTGGCTATCTTCATACATCATCGGTGGTAAAAACCGTTCCAGTGTAACAGGCGTAACCATGGAATGATTTTTTTAGTAGTATGGTCAATAAAAATTTCAACTATGCCAAATTGGTTACGAGCATTACTGGCCGGCTGGGGCGCATCCAAATTAGGAGGCGGTTGCCTGGGCACCATCTTAGTTTTTGTCGTTTTGTACTGGCTGCTGGGTCATTCGGGGTGTAATTGAACCCGGAGTTGGTATTTGCAGAAGTCCTTTCCTTGCCGCAGATAGTATTGATTCACCAGGGTGAAATGGTACGATCTGTGGCAACTTCATTGACGGTAGAAAACACTATGGCCGGGCATGCCGCTGCACAATATGATTGACCATTTCCCTGAGTGAATCCGGGCAGTTGGTATTAAACAATATATGCAATGGATCCGTCTGGAGAAAATAACACTGGCTGGGACGAAGCAATTGGCCGTTCACTTCCACTTCTGCTGCATCCAGCGCAGCCAACTCTTCCTGAAGCTTTTCGTAGCATGATCTTTCTATTGCGTCCATTTCCATTTCTTTACCCGCAAGTAAAAAAAAATTGTGCCTGGTTCTGAGAGCCTGACGGGTAAACACTGTATTGATGGGTAGGTGTGAGATTAACCGGCGCACGCGTTTACTGCCGGTCTTTATTTCTCCAGGGTTTCTCTTTTTGACCAGCATTCATCCATTGCACCACCGGTTGATTTTTGCCCCCTGTGCCGCCAATCTC
This sequence comes from Chitinophagaceae bacterium, assembly GCA_031424835.1. Lineage (GTDB taxonomy): Bacteria > Bacteroidota > Bacteroidia > Chitinophagales > Chitinophagaceae > Sediminibacterium. Next base: position 7,934 of record JANPIE010000069.1, on the reverse strand, counting down.
CATCCACAAAAGAATAGTCGAATACCAGCGTTTTACCTATGCTTTCGGCGGTCTTGGTAAAAAACCCGATATTCTCCGTATACTTCCCGTCTACGGTTGTATAAGTGCCGCCTCCGGCGTTGAGAAACTGCCTGCTGGCTACATTATAGGCCACCCAGTGAAAATATTTTCCCGATAATATCTTCATGGTACGCCTGGGATAAAATGGGCTACTTCTTTTGGTCGCCTTGTCATTGATAAAATTACCCGTGATCACCCAAACCCCCGATAATGCCCCGGGGCCACCATCATCCAGCCGGCTCCATCTTTCGCTACTGCCGCTGAGTGAAAGTATATCAGACTGCATATGTATATCACTGCTTATCTCCCGCCCAACCTGTGCAGAGTCTATTGAATCCCATTCTATTTTACGCCATAATTTATCACCCTCAACGCGCCAGGTACCGCCATAAGCACCGTTAAATTTTTTAGCCCCCACATCATAACTGGCCACGGAAAATACATTGCCTGCATAGATCATCACGGTACGGTCGCCGTTAGCTGAATAACCCCATGCACCAACCAGGCCCTCTTTCAGTTTGGCAGAAGGGTGAAATGACAAACAGACAATACATGCCAGGGACGACAGGCAAACGCGCGTGACTATTTTCTTCATAAACGTAATTTTAATTGCTAAATCCAGGGCAATTACAGCCAAAACCTTTGTTTGCATTAATCGATTACACAGGGAGTTGGGCAATTTGAACACCATCCACGGGTAATAAATACATCTACCTTCGCCGCAATATCCTGAAACAGCTTTTGATGGGTTACATAATTGGAGAGCATATTAAAACTGAAATTACCCTCGTATACCGCTCCCGAAATCGTGGCGCCATAATGCCCATAAGCATCTGTGTTTAATGTTATATAGAGATTGAGATTGGGTGTTACTCCATCGGCTATTTTGTATTTGCCATAGTTCAGGTTGTTCAACAATTCAACAAAATACGCAGGGCTGATGCGCTGCGCCTCTGGGAGGTCTTTCATCGAATAAGTTCCTGATAAGTTGATCTGTGTCAGTACCGGGTAATAAGTGAGTGGCCGGTGTTTGACACAAGGCTGCGGCTTAGGGGTGTACTGGTACCGCTGCGTGGGTACACTGGCCAGTGCCAGAAGAAAATAAAAAATTACAATAGCGGTAGTTACTATTGCGGACCTGTTATTGTTCATGGCGGGAGGATAATAACGTTGGAAAAACTATGAGGAATACCAGTTCTGTTACACCATACGTAACCATGTCCAGGCAGTCGAAAGTTCCGTTGATCACCGCAAAAAGCTGTGCCGTCTCAGTTGCAAAAGGCAACAACAAAATAAAAATTCTATGCCGAAAATGCAAATAATACCGTTCAGAAAATACCACCGTTACCAGCAGAAGCGATGAACACCATAGCCAATCTGATAAATAACCGGCTTTGAACTGCGCCCAGGGCCCGTTCTGTACCTGGCCACTGAGGCGAATGGATAAAGCAGGCACCGGCAAATGGATTTGCCCGCGGAGAAAATAATAATTCAATATCCCAGCCATCAGGAGAAGGAACGCGATGATGAGCATTGTGATATGCCGTTTTCCTGTGAACATGGCTATTTCACCTCGTAACGGTTTAACATAACAAGGGTATGTAGGTAAAATAGGGGTTTTTCCGGGGCCGTACAAGCGCCGGGGCGGGCTTGATAAATTGGGGTACAGTATTTTATTTTAAGTTTACTCCTGCGGACACAACCAGCAGGGTTAGCTTTACAATGCCGGATAAAGAGGCAATGACCCCCATTGGTAATGGCATTGGTATATCAGAAGAATACCTTGCGCATGTTTTCGATGCCGCAAGTCCCCGATGCAAACCGTTACCGAGGGTTAGACCCGCTTTGGTCGCGGGCTGTTCATCTGTAATCAGCTTACAAAAGAACAGCGCGGCAGAATAGGTTCTGAAAGCGAATCGCGAAAAGGAAGTACCTTCTATGTTTTGTTTCCAATAAATTAGCATTATGAATATATACAAAGCGGATAGCTACGAAGAACTATCCCGGATAGCTGCAGATGATCTCATTATGGCATTGTCTGCAGTAACCTCGCCCCTTGTCTGTACCGCATCGGGTGATTCGCCTGCCGGACTTTACCGCGAGCTGGCCCGGAGGGTTAACCAACATGAACTGGATGTATCGGGATGGAAATTTGTGGGACTCGATGAATGGTGCGGCATGAACGGAGAAGACGAAGGAAGTTGCCGCTATCACCTGGATAAACAATTGTATCATCCATTACAGATTAAGAATGCACAGCTTTGTTTTTTTAATGGGCGCGCCCAAGACCCGGACGCGGAATGTATGCGGACAGAAGCCTATATCGAGGCAAATGGCGGAATCGATATAGCGATTGTGGGTTTGGGTCTTAACGGGCATATCGGCATGAATGAACCGGGTACAGCAGCCAACTCCCGCTCACATAGGGCGGATATCGCATGGCAGACGCAGCAGGTGGGACAAAAATATTTTACCGGTAAAAGATCGCTGACACATGGCCTTACACTGGGCATTGACACCTTGATGGAAGCACGACATATCTTCCTGATTGTTACAGGCGCGCATAAAGCGGGCATCGTTAAAAATATTCTTACGGAAAATGTTTCCGAGCAGATTCCCGCTACTTTATTTCGTGAGCACGAGGGACTGCATATATATCTTGACAAAGCGGCAGCGCAACTGATCTGATATGTTTGATCAAACAGATAGGAATACTGACACCGTCATAGGCATTGACCTGGGCGGAACCAACCTGCGGGGCGGTTTGGTGAATGGTAATACCGTCACCAGCATTGTGTCGCGCAGGATACATGCAGACAAAACCAGCGATGAAGTATTAGCTGAACTGTTCGCGTTCATTGACAATTTGGTACACCCTTCTGTTCGGGCCATTGGCTTAGGGGTACCCGGAATGGTATCAGCAGACAAAGTGTTTGATGTGGTATACATCCCCGCCTGGAAAGAAATTCCACTGCGGGCGCTACTGGAGGAAAGGTACCAGGTGCCAGTGTTGGTTGAAAATGATGCAAACTGTTTTGCACTAGGGGAATTTTATTTCGGAAAAGGCATGGCAAGCAGGTCAATGATCGGCCTCACGATTGGAACAGGCCTGGGGGCAGGAATTATTATCAATGAAATGCTCCATCCGGGAGAACACGGATGCGCCGGCGAATTTGGCATGATCGATTACCTGGATCATTGTTATGAGTACTATGCGAGCGGGCAGTTTTTCACTAATGTCTATCAGATGGATGGTGAAAAGGTTTTTGCAAAAGCACTGCAAGGAGATCCGGCTGCGCAAAAAATGTATGAAGAGATGGGGAGGCATCTGGGCAATGCCATAAAAATGATTCTATATGCCACCGGTGTTGAACTGATCATACTGGGCGGTTCTGTGCGGCATGCATTTCCGTTTTTTGCAAATGCCATGTGGGAGCGCATACAAACCTTCGCTTTCAAAAAGTCCATCAGGCATTTGAAGATCGAAGTATCTGAACTTGAGAACAGTGGAATACTCGGCGCCGCAGCGCTTCATTTCAATGTAAACCATCGCAAATAAACAGGTCTGCCGATGGCGGAGCCGTTTTCGGTATGGCCGTATTTTCTCCGCATAATTCAATAAATTTAATAGACCGCAATTCAAATGACTATGAAAAAATTATTAAGCGTTGCAGGCCTTTTGCTGCAGCTTAGTGCTATTTCCCAAACACAGCTATCGTATACAGAAGACCCGGCCTCAACGGAACAGCCAGGTGTACCCAAGGGAGAAATTCTGAAGTTCAGTTTCAGCAGTTCCAAAATATTTCCAGGAACCACCCGCGATTACTGGGTGTATATACCCAGGCAGTACCAGCCGGGGCAACCCGCATGCGTATATGTGAACCAGGACGGCATACAATGGAAGGCTCCCACTGTATTTGATAACCTGATCCATAAAAAAGAAATGCCTGTGACGATAGGCGTTTTTGTTATGCCCGGACGTATCATAGCTGCAAACGGCCAGGCAGCCAATGACCGGTTCAACCGGAGTTTTGAATATGATGGATTGGGAGATGCCTATGCGCGTTTTCTGCTGGATGAGTTATTGCCTGAAGTGGAAAAACATAGCAGTTCTGATGGGCGCCCCATTCATTTGTCAAAAAAGGGAAATGACAGGGCCATCGGCGGGTCAAGCAGTGGCGCCATATGTGCGTTCACCGCCGCATGGGAAAGGCCAGATGCATTCTCACGGGTCTTCAGCGCAATAGGTACCTATGTAGGACTGCGGGGCGGTGATAGGTATACTACTCTTGTACGTAAAACAGAACCTAAACCCCTCCGTATTTTTTTGCAGGATGGCTCGGCTGATCTGAATATCTACGCAGGTGACTGGTGGAAAGCCAATGAGTCTATGGAACGCTCGCTTATGTTTGCAGGTTATGAACTCAACCATGTATGGGGTGAAGATGGACACAACGGCAGACAGGCTACGGCTATATTTCCAGATGCGATGAGGTGGCTATGGAATGGCTGGCCACAGCCGGTAAAAGCAGGCAACTCCAAAAACCAGTTCTTAAGCGATATATTAATACCCGGTAATGACTGGGAACTGGTGGCAGACGGATATTCCTTCATAGAAGGCACTGCGGTGAATACTGCCGGTGAGTTGTATTTCCAGGATATTCCCCATTCAAAAACCTATAAGGTCTTGCAGGATGGAAAGCCGATATTGGTTAACAGCGATTCTAAAAGAGGAAGTGGTAGTATATTCGGACCCGACGCAAAACGGTATGTAGTAGCGGGCGCGGTTAAGCAGGTGCACAGGTATGATGCAAATGAAAAAATGGAATTGGTTGCAGATTCCGTTAATGGCAATGATATCGTGGTTGCGCATAACGGAAATATCTACCTGACTGCACCGGAAGGCAGGGAAAATCCAGGCAAAATATACCTGGTCAGGCCGGGTGGTGAGAAGTTGCTGGTTGATGAGGGGCTGCGGTTTCCCAATGGCATTGCATTAACGCCCGACCAGACTCAACTATATGTAACCGAATCCACTTCACACTGGGTATGGATCTATTCTATACTGCCCGATGGCCGACTGGCCAACAAACAGCGTTATGGCTGGCTTCATGTGAAAGATACCGATGAAAATGCCTGGTCAGACGGGTTGAAATGCGACAGCGATGGACGTATCTATGTATCAACCCGGTTAGGAGTGCAGGTGTTGGATCAACTGGGACGTGTGAATGCGATACTGACTTTGCCAGGTAACGCAGATGCCGCCAATCTTTGTTTTGCGGGTAAGGATTTTGATATTTTGTATGTAGCATCCCGCGATAAAATTTATCGCCGAAAACTAAAAGTGCACGGTGCCAATGCATTTGCCCCGCCACTGAAACCGGCCAATCCCAGGCTATGATTAATGCGGGGAGCTGAAGTACACACTATACGCTTACCATTTTGCCATACCTCCTGCCACTTTTTAGAGCGCCGGATCATAACAGGTATAGTTGGGGTAAATTCACTGTCGAAAAATCTCTGTTGCCCTTTGTGTATTCTGTTACTCCGTGGTAAAGCCCTCGCACCATGGTCAAACCGAAACCTTCACCAAAAAGTAGGGGAGCGAACAGAACTACACTTCTTTACTTCATCCCTACTTCGAAATTCGCTGTTCCCTGTTCAACATTCAATATTCCTACGCTTCCATCGCATCATACACCACTACTTTTGCCCATAGGTGACTGTATTTTTCTATAAATGCCAGGTGTATGGGATGGGTTTGATACACAGCCTGCCCGGCAAGGTCGTCAAAGAACATCAGCTCCGAAACATGCCAGCTTGTATCCACTACTTCTCTTTTCTCCGTACTCGCCAATACACCTACATGCAGTTTGCGGATGGTTTCTATCTTACTGAGTGTTTTTACGCCTTCCACGAGTTTATCCCTGTCCGCCACAGAATCAGGATTTTTTAGCCAGAAAAAAACATGGTGTACCAGTTGTTTTTTTTAAACGGTGGGTATTGGCATGGCCGATGCAGCTACTCCCCCGCCCAATAGAGCTGCCGCAGTAATAAATTTTCTCCTGCTGGTTGGTTTCATATCAACTTGATTAAGTGCTAAATTTAGTCCGAAAACTTCAAGAGGAATAAAAAAAAATGCCTGAAGAATACGGCGCATTCTTCAGGCATTGTATGGCGGGGTAATGAATTCTTAGGCGAAGAACGGCGTTACAATCGCTGTAACCTGGTCCTTTGTCAACGGTTCATCAAATGCCTCTGAGGCGGCATTGGCAGAAATGCTTTGGCCACCGATACCGGTGATCGTAACATTTGCCTGTGTAACCACTTCTTCACCGTTATAGATCGGCTGTACAGCAGGTGAGCCGATGCCGCTTTGGTTCAAAGTGATCCAGGGTTTCACACTGGCGCCTCTTGCGGCACGCATGGCCCTGATCTGTGCGGCGTGCCTTGCTTCAACGGAATGTATCTGCAATGCGGCTGTAAGTATGCCGCGGTTGCTCTTTACATTGCCAGCCTGCCCTTTGTACGCACGTACACCCGTGTCTTCAAAGGCCTGTGCCACCGCAAGCAAAGTATCATAGTTTGTAAATACAGTTGGGAAAGTTCCTTTTGCAGTGAAATCAAATTGCGAAGCCGTAAAAGTCACCGGCGTACCCCCCGCTGAAGTGATGGCTGAACGCAGAAAGCTCACGTGCTGACCTTCATGGTCGCGTATCGTGGTAAGGGCAGCTAGTCCCGCCGCACCAGCCGAAGAGGTAGCTGCACTGCTGGATACGGCCCGTATATAAAAGTTATGCTCCAGGTACTCCAGCGTAAGCGCAAAATTCAGAACGCCGATGATATCTGCGTTGGTTTGACCATACGCCTTGTTGAGGGTACTCCCAAAAACAAAAGGCAGGGCGGTCAGCGCTATCTTGCTGCCAATACTGCCTACATTTCTGAGAATATGCCTGCGGGAATCTGTGCGTTCGTAAAACTCGGGATCTACCTTTTCAATTTCGTTTAAGATATTTTGAAAATTCATAATGATGATATTTTGAGGTAAGTAAAAGGGTTAGTTTACACCGGGAGACGACTTGCATCGATCCTTGTGTTAATATACGTACCGGCAATCGCAAGTACCTGAGCTGGGGTTTTGGCACCATCAAGTCCATTACTGTCTACAGCGGTACTGTCTGCAAATGTTCCCACAGAAATGATTTCCCTGATGTAAGCTGCATGTCGTGCCTCCACGGAAACGATCTTTCCGGCAAGTGCCAGGTAATTCACATCACTGATCAATTGTCCTGCACCATTGTAGGCAGTTACTCCCAGGTCCTCAAAAGCTTTTGCTGCACCCAACACACTTGAGCGGCTGGTAAAATCAATGGAGGAAAAATTTACCTCCAGGTTTCCAATGGCACTGCTGCCCAGCGCCGCTTTAAAAAATTCGCGGTGAGCAATTTCATGGTCACGGATATCGGTTAACAAACTGGCCTCTGCAGTTGTGATACCCGAATAAGGCGAGGCGATTACGCGTATGTAAAAAGCCGCTTCCAACTGCTCAAGCGCATACGCATAGTTAAGGATACCGATGTCCCCGCTACCCAAATCCACACCACTACTGCTGGCGCTTTTTTTGCAAGCCGCAAAGAATGCAGGTACCATGGCTACTGAGCCGGCCTTTACAAGAAATGATCTTCGTGAGGATACGGAAACCTGGCCCGCATTATCGGGCAGCATTTCATCTGTGTTCGTAGTTCGCATACGTATTGTTTTATAGTTAAGAAAAAGGATGACCATCATCAATGAAAACCTCATTAATTCACATTACTTCACCGTTAAAGTTGCTAGCTGGTGCCCTGAAGAGTTGAAAAAAGGTTGATGACCCC
>JANPIE010000068.1:0-7152 GCA_031424835.1 Chitinophagaceae bacterium | reverse complement strand
CCCCTCCACATACTGCAACGGTTTCGCCATTCCTCTTTCAGTTTGTCTCTTTCTTCCGGCGTCATGTTGTGCCATTTTTCCTGCATCTCTTTTTTCCAGTAATGACCACGGCCCCCTCCCCAGCTCTTTCCGCTAAATCCGCCAAACAGGATCTTTGACAGTACCAGTATCCCCAGCGCCTGCCAGAAACTGATTAGGGGTACATTGAGAACCTGGGTCAATACGCCGTTCCAAAGGCTCATCACCACCCATCCCACCAGGGCGGCTAATAACAAGGCGCAGATCACAAAGCCGACTATTTTTTTCATCCAGAAACGCTTATTCATACAATTTCATTTATCAATTAAATAATAACTCATCCCGCAAACTGCCAAGTCGCTCCCGCAAATGAAGTACTGCATACCGTTTACGGCTGAGTAATGTATTTATAGTATCACCTGTTTGTTCCGCAATTGTCCGGAAAGGCACACCTTCAATCTCGTTCAGGATAAATACATCCCTTTGCGCCGGGGGTAACTCGTTCAGTGCTTGGTAAAGGGCGTCCCAGAAAAGATTGCGCAGGTAAGTGGTTTCCGGGTTCTGCGAGGCATCAAAAAAAATATCGGCCCAGTCAAACCCGGTGTCACCGTCTGCATCCGTGTAAACATCTTCCAGCAATTCGGGTTTCTGTTTGCGCTGCCGGTCTATGATCTTGTTACGCGTTACCGTGAACAGCCAGCCGGTGAGTTGCTCAATGGGCTTGGTATTACCGATGAACTGGTAAAAAACATCCTGCAGTATATCTTCCGCGTCTGCCTCATTGCTCACTCTTTTTCGTATAAAGCCCATCAGCCGTTTGCTGTACGTGTTGATTACCTCCGTAATGCTGCTTGAACGCGAATCAGCCATTTGTTTTGTTATCGATAACGCCTTGTCCATGGATAGGTAGATAGACGGCCGGCAAAGAAAAATATTGTAAAAAGTACCGGATAATAATCCCCCCGGTGCTGCCAAAATCAAAAAATCACCCCCTAGAATCCAAAATTCCCCAATCCAAAGTCCAAAATCTCTACCGCAACTCTCCCGCCACTTCATGGTCATCGTACACATCTCTCAGTCGCACCAATTCTTTTTTCATCTGCTGTAAAATTGCGAAGTATGCTTTGTCTTCACTAAGGTTCTTTAGCTCATTCGGGTCTTTCTGCAGGTCGAATAGCTGCCATTCGTTTACTGTATAAAAATAGATCAGTTTATAACGCTCATCCCTTACCCCAAGATGCTTCAAAACAGTGTGGTCAGCGGCGTATTCATAGAAATGGTAATAAAGACTCCTGCGCGGCACTGCTTTTTTTGCCCGGGTAAGAATTGGCTGCAGGCTTAGCCCCTGCATCCAGGCAGGGATGGGGAGGCCGGCAATATCCAGGAATGTAGGAGCATAGTCAATGTTCTGAACCATGGCATCTGTTCTGCTTCCGGGTGGTATGTGTCCGGGCCAGCGGGCAATCAAAGGTGTTTTCATAGAAACATCATACATGAAACGTTTGTCAAACCAGCCATTCTGTCCAAGATAAAATCCCTGGTCAGACGTATACACCACTAATGTATTTTGGGCAAGTCCCGACTGGTCAAGGTAATCCAGCACCCTTCCCACATTCTCATCTACCGATGCCACACAGGCCAGATAGTCCTGCATGAACCATTGGTATTTGTATTTCAATAATTCTTTTCCCTGCGGACGAAGTTTCTGTACCAGTACCCCGCGTTCCTGGTAAATCTGTTTTATCCGTTGCCTTTCTTTTGCGGGTATCCTGTTCATGATCGCATGGTAATATGCGATCTCGTCTGAATCGGGTTTTAACCAGGGGATATCCATCAGATAAACGGGATCCACTTTCAGGTCGCTGGAAAGTTTCATATCAGGAAGAATGCTCATGGTCTGCAAACGCCAGGCATTGCCATGACCGGTACTGTCTTCATACAGTGTAACGGGTTCGGGAAAAGTTCTGGTGTGGTATTGTTCAATGTATTTGAGGGGCGCAAAAAAATTTCGGTGCGGCGCTTTGTGGTGCAGCAGCATGCTGAAAGGCTTTGACTGGTCGCGTTGAATCTTCAACCAACTCAACGCTTCGTCAGTGATCACGTCTGTGGCATAGCCGTGGTAAGTTGATGTATCACCTTTCATCCCGATTAACCTTGGCTCAAAGTAAAGGCCCTGTCCGGGTAATATTTTCCAGTAGTCAAATCCCGTTGGGTAAGAATGCAGGTGCCATTTTCCCACGATGGCCGTTTGATAGCCGGCCTGCTGCAATATTTTTGGTAAGGTCAGTTTTGAAGAATCAAAACGTGTACGGTTATCCTTTATACCATTTTTATGCGAATGCTGGCCGGTAAGTAAGGTGGCCCTTGCCGGACCGCAAATGGAGTTGCCTACAAATGCGCGGGTAAACATCATACCTTCTCTCGCCAGCCTGTCAATATGGGGTGTTTCGATCAATGTTTTATCGTAGGCGCTGATTGCTCTCGAATCATGGTCATCACTCATGATATACAGGATATTCGGGCGTTGCTGCGCGAAAATGATGCATGGGCTCAGTACCAGCAGGCAGAGTAACCGTTTCATAAGCAAAGATTATAATGCTCTAAGATATAGTAACGCCAGAGATGTACACAGTTTGGCATGGTGTATTCTGTTTGTACCGGCAATCTGTGTTAAATGCCAGGCACCCTTAGTAACTTAGTAAGATAAACAGCAGCAATGGAATTTGGCCGCATCGCCCACACCCAACTCGGACAGGTAGATTTTGGTTTACGTAGAGAGCCCGTATTCAATAAAGAAATATTGAAAGGTAAAAAAGTCCGGGACCCACTGGTATATTTCGGGTGTGCCAAATGGGGGCGTAAAGAATGGGTGGGGAAGATATACCCGCTCAAAACAAAAGAAAAAGACTTCCTGGATCATTACGTAAAACATTATAACAGCATTGAACTCAATGCCACGCATTATAAATTATATGGTGAACTGGGTATCGCCAAATGGGCGGCAAAAGCGGCTGGCAGGGATTTTAAATTCTGTCCTAAAATGTACAAAGGCGTAACACATCGTGGCAGCCTGCTAAACAAGGATTTTGTGCTGAATGAATTTCTACGCGGCATAGAGGGATTCAAAGAACAGCTTGGACCTGTATTCGTACAATTGAGTGACCGGTTCACCCCGAAGAGGACAGAGGAGGTATATACTTTTTTACAATCGCTGCCCCAGGACAGGCAGTTTTTCCTTGAGGTGCGTCACCCTGATTGGTTTGCCAAAAAAGAGATATGGAAAGAACTGATCGAAATGCTGAGGTCACTTAACCTGGGCATTGTCATAACCGACACAGCGGGTCGCCGGGACTGTGCCCATATGCACCTCACTGTTCCCAAAACTTTTATACGGTATGTAGGAAACAGTCTTCACCCCACAGACTATACACGCATGGATGCCTGGGTAAAGCGCATGAAGAAATGGCTGGATAAAGGATTGGAGGAATTGTATTTTTTTATGCACATGCACGATGAAGCAACTTCTCCCGAGCTTACCGTTTACCTAATTGAAAAGATGAACAAAGCCTGTAAGCTCAACCTTATCAAACCCACTTTTATCCATCCCTAAAGACCATTGCATTTACAACTTTTGCCTTTTGAATTTTGAATTTTGACTTCTCACCCTTCACTTGACTCCCGACAAAAAACCTACCCCACCCCGTACAGCTCCTCCCATCTTGTCGTGTATCTCGGACTGCGAAGCTCCTGGCGCATCTTCCAGTCTCTGGTAGTGCCGGAAGAAGCGAATTTGAGGATATCATCACGCATGGCGAAGTTTACATTGTCCATCATGCTCATCAGTAACCGGCTCCTTTTGCCGGCGGGTGCGGTAAACAGGCTGCCCTGTATGGAGGCATCAGGTACAATGCCGCTGAGCATCACACCTGCTTTCTTGTAAAGTTTGCCGGGTTCGTATAACCTGTCAACCAATGCCACTGCGGGTTTGATGAGTTCATGGGTTGACGAGGTGGCCACAGGTAGGGTAGTATAGCTTCCCACACTTGCCCCATGCCTGAAATGCGTGGTGCTGGATGTTTCTTTGGGAACAACAAACACACTGATGATGTTTGCAGCGCCCTGTTGCCTGCGTAATTTTTCCGCTGCGCGTGAGGTATACGTGGCGATTGCTTCTTTGATATCATTCAGTTCAGATACCGGCGAACCGAACATACGGGTGGTAGCGATCATTTTTTTGTTATCCAGTTCTTCGAGCATGTGTATGCTTTCAATGCCTTTTAATTCACGCACCAGCCGGGCGCCTGTTACGCCGCCCAGGTATTTATTTGCCCAGGCAATATCTTTAATGCTAAGATCGTAGGCAGTATTGATATTGAACCGCCGCAATTTTTCCGCGTACCGGTAGCCCACACCCCATACATCTTCTACCGGCGTTTTCTGCAAAGCCTGTTCGCGTTTTTTGACTGTATCAAGTACCAGTATACAGTTGGTGGCCGCTTTGTGTTTTTTAGCCAGGCGGTTAGCCAGTTTACTCAGCACCTTGGTAGGCGCCACACCAATGGAGACATGGATGCCGGTCCATGTTTCAACAGTTTCCCTTAGGTATGTGGTGAATGTTGGTATCTCTTCAGCTGGAATATGCGACAGGTCAACAAATGCCTCATCTACTGAATACACTTCTACACGATCCGGCGTTACCAGCATCCGCAGGGTTTCCATAACGCGCCAGCTTAGGTCGCCATACAGGTTGTAGTTAGAGGAAAACGTGGCCACACCATATTTTTCAATCAGGGGTTTGGCTTTAAAATAAGGTCCGGCCATTTCCACACCCAGGTTTTTGGCTTCATCAGTACGCGATATGATACAGCCATCATTGTTGCTTAATACCACAACGGGCCTGTTCTGTAAATGGGGATTGAACAACCGCTCACAGGAACAGTAAAAGCTGTTACAGTCTATGATTGCAAAAAAAGACATGGGACGCTATTATTTTTGTCAACTAAATACTGGTGAACGGTTCAACAAGTGGAAGGTATGATTCATTCAAAGCGCTGATTTCCTTTTGTTCCACAAAGAACGAACAGTACAAGGGTGCGACGCAACGAAGCCGGGCAAAGCGGCATGGCCCGGCTCCTGATCATACAGAATGGATAACGAATGTAACAGTTCCCCATGCCGCGTAATTGCTGAACTCATCTATGTGCAGGCTGCTGTATTTTTTGTTTTCAGGAATTAGGTCCACACCTTTTATATGCGTCTGCAATCTTCTTACCAGCAGTTCACCGTTTACTACCGCCACAATAATTTTCCCGTTCACTGCTTTCACACTTCGATCAACGATCAGCACATCACCGCTATGGATTCCTGCATCGATCATGGCATCGCTGTTCATGCGAAAAAAAAACGTAGCGGGTTTGTTGCGGATCAGTTGTTCGTTCAGGTCAATACCCCGTTCCATATAATCATCTGCCGCTGCGCCAAAGCCGGTTGCATTGGCAGTAGGTACCTGCCATTGGTCAAACCCTTTAGAGCCTTTGTAGGCGGCCCCGTACCACTGTTCGCCATCCATATAAATAAATTTTGCTGTGCTAAAATATTTAGTAAATTTATGCTAAAATAATTGACGCCAAAATTTTATTTTATGTATAGCGAACCGGTAAGTAACAGGGTTGGAATGGCCGTGCAGATGCAGGACAGGTATGAGTATTTACTGGTTGCGTATACGGATGCAACCGTGAATGCGCAGGTGAGGGCAGAGCAGCAATTTTTTTCTTCGCAGTTCCATGTGCCCGCCCAGGTTAAAACAAAACCTTATATCACTATTGCTAAATTTTGTGCAACGGAGCAAATGGAGGAAACCATTATCCGGTGGATGCACAGGGTGATCAGTGCCAACAAAAGTTTTGAAGTAACCATCGATGAATTTGGTGCGTTCAGGCCGCATACCATCTTCCTGAAAATAAAGGACCATCAACCATTTGTACAACTTGCCACCGGATTGAAAGTGATTGACCAGTATATCCAGAGTTATGGCTGCCCTAAAATGCAACTGGTGGAAAATGCCCACCTGGCTATCGCGGGCCGGCTGGATGTATTAACTTATGAACAGGCTGTAAAAGTTTATGCAGAAAAAACTTTCCGTGCTTCTTTTGACGTAAATGAACTGGTTTTGTTACGGCGCCGGGACCAGTTTGATAAAGGCAGGCAGGTGAATGTGTTCAGGTTGCTGTAGGTGCATGGCGTTGTGGGTGAGAACGGATTTTTTAATTTTTTAGAACACTGCATCATGCTATCATCTTTTACTACGGCGCAATACCTGTTGGTGTTGGAGCCGCACGAGGCTTTGGCGGAGGAGATCATTAAGCTGAAACAATATTTTGCAGAAACTTTCGATTGCCCGGGTGCTGCAAAGGGCAAGCCCTCTGTCACACTGGCGCGGTTTGAACAGTACGAGATGCCGGAGCAAAGAATTGTGCACCGGCTGGATCTGATAGCAAAGGCACAGGCAACATTTGTTGTGGAGCTGCATGATTTCGGAAGCTTTCCATCGCATAGTATCTACCTGAATGTTACTACCAAAACCCAGGTAGTGCAACTCGTTAGGTCATTGCGCACTTTACAGCCCCTGCTGAAACCTGACAAGGACCACAAACCGCATTTTATAACAGAACCTTCCATCAGCATTGCAACAAAGCTGCTGCCCTGGCAGTATGAAAAAGGCTGGCTCGAGATGAGCCATACAAATTTCAGCGGACGATTTGTAGCAGAACATATCGTGCTGTTAAAAAAGCGGCAAGGTGAAACACGCTATACGGTGGTAAAGAAATGTAAACTGTTGAATGTAAAGGAAGAAGTTGTACAGGGAGATTTATTCGGGTAATGACTCACCCCGGCGGCGCCGCGCTTGCCACCCCTCTCTGCTGCGCAAAGAGGGGTAAGAAAATAGTCTCCCCTCTCTACTTGTAGAGAGGGGTGGCAAGCACAGCGAAGCCTGGGTGAGTGAAAAGCACCTGACTTAGGTCACCCCAAATTTTACAAACCCAATCCATGGAAAACGAAACAACAAACGATAACGAAAACACCAACCCATACCTTAAAGGACGTGGCGCACAATTCAATCCTAAAAACAGGTTC
>JANPIE010000067.1:0-8761 GCA_031424835.1 Chitinophagaceae bacterium | reverse complement strand
TTATGGGCCAGTAACTGGTCGTGGCTGCCGCGCTCTACGATCTCGCCTTTTTTTAATACAATGATTTCATCTGCATGGCGTATGGTAGACAGGCGGTGAGCGATGACAAGTGAGGTGCGGTTCTGCATCATGTTATTGATGGCATCCTGTACCAGCCTTTCGCTTTCGGTATCAAGTGAAGAAGTGGCTTCATCCAGAATGAGGATCGGCGGATTTTTTAGTACGGCACGGGCAATGGTCAGTCGCTGGCGTTCACCGCCGCTTAGTTTACTGCCCCGGTCACCTATATTGGAATCAAAACTATTTTCTTTCTGCTTAATGAAATGAAGGGCATTGGCAACACTTGCCGCATGCTCTACCTGGTCCTGTGTTACATGGTCAACCCCCAGTGCGATGTTATTCGCAATCGTATCATTGAACAGGATGGGCTCCTGCGTTACAATTCCCATCAGGGCACGTACCGAATGCAGAGTGTAATTTTTTATGTTGACACCATCGATCAATAATTCACCACCGGATACATCATGAAACCGCGGAACAAGATCAGCCAATGAACTTTTGCCTGCACCTGATGAACCCACCAGCGCAATGGTTTTGCCTTTTTCTATTTTGAGGTTTATATTTTTTAGGATGGTCTTATCATCATATGCAAAAGACACATTCCTGAATTCAATGGAATGGTTAAACGCAAGGATGGGTTTTGCGTCGGGAAGATCGGTAACGGTCACAGGAGCCGTTAATACTTCTTCAATCCGCTGTATGGCAGCGCTGCCGCGTTGCGCATTGTAGAAAGCGGTTGAGAGAGACTTCGCCGGATTGATGATCTGCGTAAAGAAAACGATATACGTGATAAAACTATCAGCGCTAAGATCCGTTTGGTTATTCAGTACCAGTTTTCCGCCAAACCATAAAATACAGGAGAGCACCAGTACGCCCAGGAATTCAGACATGGGCGAAGCCAGGTCGCGGCGGAAATTCATGCGGTTGCGGATATGATTTAGGGTATCATTTGTCTGAAAAAATTTGCCGCGTAATATTTTCTCAGCGTTAAAGGCCTTGATTACACGAAGCCCGCCCAGTGTTTCGTCCAGGATAGACATCAGTGTACCCAGTTGCTCCTGGGAGGCAGTGGATTGTTTTTTTAACGAACGGCTCACACGGCCAATGATGAATCCGGTAAGCGGCAACAGCACCAGTAAAAATAATGACAATGCGGGGCTGATATATACCAGAGTGATAAGTATGATGAGAATATTGAGCGGGTCACGTATCAGACCCTCCAGGGTACTCATTACACTCCATTCAACTTCATTGGCGTCATTACTCATTCGGCTGATGATGTCACCCTTACGCTGCTCTGTAAAATAGCCTATGGGCAGGTCCAGTATTTTTGCATACAGGTCAGATCGTAACTTGGTCAT
Source organism: Chitinophagaceae bacterium (assembly GCA_031424835.1). Classification (GTDB taxonomy): domain Bacteria; phylum Bacteroidota; class Bacteroidia; order Chitinophagales; family Chitinophagaceae; genus Sediminibacterium. The sequence continues at coordinate 7,340 of JANPIE010000067.1, read as the reverse complement.
AACGTAATTACGCATCGGCGCAAGCACGCGGAAAGACAGGTAGGTGAACAGGTTTTTAAAAAAAATGGACACAACAATAATCAGGCAGAGTGCACCCAGCGCATAAACAGGTCCCTGTTCACTAATCAACTGGCTCAGCACGCTTTTAACATAGTCTAGGGCGCCTGCAGCCGAAAATTTGAATTCCGGGCGCGCGGCCACCTGCAGCTTTTCTTTTCCAAAAAGCAGGAGCAGAAATGGCCCCAGCATGGCCAGCGATACGAGGGAAAACACTACCGCCAACAGGTTAAACAGCACGTACAGTACAATGTTTCCTTTCTGGCTCCGCAGGTAAAAAAGTATCCTCGAAAATCGCTTCATAAAGGGAAACCGGTTAAAACGCAGCAAAGTAAGTAATTTTGCAGTCAATCAAATGTTAGATTATGGAGGAAGGAAAAAGACAAAGACAGGTGGCCGGTGCCTTACAGGAAGAATTGAATGATATATTCCGCAGGCTGGGCCTGTCCATGATGGACGGTGGAATGGTATCAATCTCGTCTGTAAAAATAACGCCCGACCTGCTTGAAGCCCGTATCTATATCAGCCTGTTCCAGGTGAAAGATCCCAAAGCTGTTATGAAAACGATCGACTCTCGTGCATGGGAGATCAAAAAAGAACTTGCTGAGCGCGTAAAACACCAGCTGAGAAGAATCCCCGTATTGAATTTCTACCATGATGATACATTGGATTATGTATTTAAGATGGAAGATATTTTTAAGAAGATCAATGAAGACAAACCCGGCGAAGAGCCGGTTTAGTTGAGCGGTTGAATAGTGATAAGCCTATGACTATCTGTTCAACGTTTCAACCTGTCAACCGATCCATCAATCATTTGGTCCATGAATCTCCTCTTTGCCTGGCGATATTTCCGCTCAAAAAAATCCACCAATGCCATTAACATCATTGCGTGGATCAGTATGACCGCCATCGCCGTGGGGAGTGCGGCGCTGATTATTGTGCTTAGCGTGTTCAACGGATTTGAGGACCTGGTAAAGGGATTGTACGCAGATTTTTATGCGGATATACGAATCGCGCCTTCAAAAGGAAAGACCTTCCATATCTCACCCACGCAGATTCAATCCATTAAGAACACCAGCGGTGTGGTGGCTATCAGTTTTGTTGCTGAAGAAAAAGCGGTACTGAATGGTGCATTCCAGACGATCATTTCTTTGAAAGGCGTGGACGACCAGTATACAAGGGTTAACCAGGTGCATACACCCAAACATCTTCCACGGGGACAATTCTCACTCGGAACGGTAGATGCACCCGCATTGGTAGTGGGTGCCGGTATAGAGAATGCAGCAGGCATTGATGTGGACAGGCAATACCCGGTTACCATTTATCTACCCAACAAACAGGCTGCTAAACTTACAGCCAATGACGGCTTGAATTCCTACAACGTAATACCCACCGGCACTTTTATGGTGCAGCAGGAATTTGATAACAAATACGCTTTCAGTAACCTCGCTTTTGTGAAGTATATGCTCAGTATGGCAGATGATGAATTCAGTGCCATAGAGGTAAAAATCAGTGGCGAACCGGATAAGGTAAAAAAGCAACTGCAGTCAGCGCTGGGAGATCCGTTCCTTGTGGAAACAAGGTACGAGCAGAATAAAAGCCTGTATGCGGTAATGCAGGTGGAAAAATGGGTGATCTATGGCATTCTTTCCCTGATACTGGTTGTGGCTGCTTTCAATATGATCGGCGCGCTAACCATGCTGGTACTTGAAAAGCAAAAAGACATTGCTGTGCTGCAGGCCATGGGCGCCAATGAGCAAACAGTGCAGCGTATATTCTTAAGTGAAGGCATGTTGCTGGCCGGTATTGGCGGCGGTGCGGGTATTTTACTGGCCATGTTTTTCTGCTGGATACAAATAACTTTTAAACCCATCAAACTAACCGGCAATACATTCATCATCGATTATTATCCGGTAAAAATGGTTCCGATAGATTTCCTGCTCGTAATTGGAACCATTGCATTCATCGCCTTAATCGCAGCCTGGCTACCTTCACGCAAAGCCTCGCTGCAGTTGTTTTCTTTGAAAAGTTAGGGATGGAGGTTAAAGAGGTTAAAAGAGTTACCATAGTTTAAGGAGTAGAAGTAGTATAATGGTCAAAGGGGTTAAAATGGTTGAAGAAGGTTTAGTTCCTCCTTACCATTTTAACCCCTTTAACGCTTATTAACCTCTTTAACCCCTTTTGCCCAAAGTCACCCATTCAGTAAATTAATAATCTCCCAAAGTCTCAGGCAGTTGCGCGAGGGCTTTTGCCAGTTGTTCATCATTGGGCGCTATGCCATGCCATTCGTGGCTGCCTTCCATAAAGTCTACGCCTTTGCCCATGCCGGTTTTCATGAGTATACAGATTGGTTTGCCGCGGCCGGTCATAGATTTTGCCATGTCGAGCGTTTTCACCACATCATCCATATCATTCCCATTCATTTCAATAACAGTCCAGTTAAATGCTTCAAATTTTTCACGCAGCCCATCAAGACCCATTACCTGTTTGGTGGGACCATCAATTTGCTGGCCGTTCCAGTCGATGGTAGCGATCAGGTTATCTACTTTGTGGTGGGCGGCAAACATGATGGCTTCCCAGTTCTGTCCCTCATCCAGTTCTCCATCTCCATGCAATGAGAAGACAATATGAACATCGCCATTCAATTTCTTGGTAAGTGCTGCGCCAATTGCCACGCTCATGCCCTGTCCGAGCGAGCCACTGGCAATTCTTACACCAGGCAAATGTTCATGCGTGGTGGGGTGCCCCTGCAGTCGTGAATTGATTTTCCGGAAAGTTGCCAGTTCCTTCACTTCAAAATAACCGGAACGGGCGAGTGCCGAATAGTATACAGGGCTGATATGACCGTTGGAGAGAAAAAACAGGTCCTCGTTTTTTCCATCCATGTTAAACGGCACATGGTGGTGCATGGTATGAAAAAATAGCGCGGTAAAATAATCCGCGCAACCCAGTGACCCCCCCGGGTGACCGCTTTGCACGGCATGAACCATTCTAACGATATCCCGTCTAACCTGGGACGCAATTTTTTCCAGATCCTGTACGCTTGCCATAAGTGTCATTAATTGTGGGTGCGAAGATATAACTCCAAACCCCAACCCCCAAACTCCAAACTATTCATTATTTTCGCCCTCACTTAACGCTGAAATTATGACGGAAGAAATCCAAATGATCGTGGAAGATACTGAGGACAGTATGAGCAAAGCCATTGGACACCTTGAAGCTGAGCTGGTAAAGATCCGTGCAGGTAAAGCATCTCCTACGATGCTGGATGGGATCTCTGTTGACTACTATGGTGCGCCAACCCCTATCGCCCAGGTGGCCAATATAAGCATACTTGATGCGCGCACCCTGAGTATACAGCCCTGGGAGAAGAATATGCTGCAGCAAATTGAAAAATCCATCATGCAGGCCAATATAGGTATCACGCCACAGAATGATGGTAACCAGATCCGTTTGTTTATGCCACCACTTACAGAAGAAAGACGAAAAGAACTGTTTAAAAAAGCGAGTGCTGAAGGAGAACATTCCAAAGTGGCTATCCGCAATATCCGCCGCGACGCTATTGAGCAGGTAAAGAAATTACAGAAAGACGGACTGAGCGAAGATGCCGCTAAAGATGCGGAAACAAGCGTACAGGAAATCACTGATAAGTATATTACCCTGGTAGATAAACATCTTGCTGCGAAGGAAAAGGAAATGATGTCTGTATAGATATTTCGGATTTCGGGTTTCTCGTTTTTTATGTCCGGTAAATAGCAATGCGAAATCCGAGACACTAAATTCGAAACACATCAAAGAAGATTATTTTTTATTTACAAGATACACCCCCAAAAGAATGATCCCCAGCGCTCCTACCTGCCACGCATTAACGCTTTCTCCGTACAGCACACCCCACATAACGGCAACAAACGGAATTCCATAGGTTACCATGGTAGCGAAAAGGGCACCTGCTCTTTTTACAAGCATGTAGAACATGATGGATGCAACGGCAGTTCCCATCACGCCCAGAATAACGGAAGCAATTGTAGACAATAATACCTGCTTATTGGCAAGGGGCAGCGCAAAATAACCTGTGATCCCTAAGATTATGACAGTGGGAACAATCAGGAAAACAAAGGCAAGTGAGGCAATATTAAGTGAACTGATGCCCTGCATATAGCGTCCTATCAGGTTTACATTTACACCATACATAGCGGTGGCTAGCAAAATGTATAATGAATAGGAAATATTCTGAAAATGAAGTTGTCCGTCTGCAGAAACGGTTGCGAGCAGGCAGAGGCCGATAAATCCCACAACAAGCCCCATAATTTTAACTGCACCCGCCTTCATCTGGAAGAATGACATGCCAACCAATACAACGAAAAAGGGAGTGAGCGCATTAAGTATACCTGCCAGCGAGCTGTCGAGTTTGGTTTCTGCTATGCAGAAAAGATAGGCCGGAAAAAAACTTCCCAGCATACCGGACACAATCACAAGCAGTAGTTTATTTTTTGGTATCTCCCGTAAGGCCCTGCGTGCAAAGGGTATCAGAATAAGACCGGCGCTCAGAATGCGGATGGATGCCACCTGGTAAGGACTTAATTCGTTCATGCCTGCTTTCATCAGTATAAATGAACTTCCCCAGATCACAGACAAAACAATGAACAATACCCAGTTAAAAACTTTTCCTTGCAAACAGTTAATTTTTGCAAAGTTGCTGTTTTTGCGGGAGCTGTCGAATTAATTTCTTTCTCTTAGTTATTCCCATAGTCCTGTTGCCTGCAGTGAGCAGAGCTTCAGTCAAAAGGTGCACTTGATTCTGTTTTCTCTGAGAAAAAGTATTGATAGTGGTTTCGAAGAGAAATGGGTTGGATACCCCTATAACAACCTAACTTTAATAAAATCTATTGCTATGGCCCCTATTTTGCTCGATAAGATCGGCACCCGCGCCCCAAAGGAGTTTGGTAAAGAAGAAACCAAAGAAAAAACCGAGAAGCTTCTGCTGGAGCTGAACGAACTCCAGAACCTTTTATATGCAGAATCCAAACATTCACTGCTGATCATATTGCAGGGAATGGATGCCAGTGGTAAAGATGGGCTGATCAGTGACGTACTGGGCAGGATGAATCCGCAGGGAGTTAGGGTAACGTCTTTCAAGGCCCCCACGCCACTGGAACTGGGGCATGATTTTCTCTGGCGTATACACCATGAAGTGCCGGTGAAAGGTATGATACAGGTATTTAACCGTTCACAGTATGAAGACATATTAATTACGCGTGTGCACGGCTGGTGTGATGATGAAACGGCTACTGCGAGAATGAAAGCGATCAATGATTTTGAGCAACTGCTCACAGAACATAACCATACCCATATACTCAAGTGTTATCTCCATGTGTCGAGGGAGGAGCAAAAGTCAAGGCTCGACGACAGGCTAAAGGACCCAAGGAAACATTGGAAATACAATCCCGGTGATGATGCCGAAGCTGAATTGTGGCCGCAATACCGGAAGATGTACGAAGACTGTTTTGCGCATTGCAACAAAATTCCCTGGCATATAGTACCTGCCGATCAGAACTGGTACAAGAACTATGTGGTGGCAACAGCATTACACGATATGCTTACACAGCTGAATATGCAGTATCCCAAATTGCAGAAGAAGAAAACAGTCAAAGAAAAATAGTATATTGAACCAGCCAAAACTTACTTTATGGGTATGCTCAAAGAGTTCAAAGAGTTCGCCGTACGCGGTAACCTGGTAGACACCGCCGTGGCCTTTGTTATGGGCGCCGCCTTTGGCAAAGTGGTATCCGCATTTGTAGAAGGCTTGGTGATGCCATTGGTGGGCATGTTGATGGGAGGGTTTGATTTTAGCAAGAAAGCCTGGGTACTGAAAGCAGGCGAGCCAGAAGTGAAGGATGCAGCCGGAAAAGTGGTGACACCTGCCGTTGCAGAAGTTGCCGTTAAGTACGGAGCTTTTTTCACCACCATTCTGGATTTTGTAATCGTTGCTTTTGCCGTCTTTATAGCCATCAAAGCACTTAACCGCATGCGCAAAAAAGAAGAAGCCCTCCCGGCCGAACCGCCGGCGCCATCTGCTTCCGAAAAATTGCTGATGGAAATAAGAGATTCTTTACAGAGCAGGCCGGTTTAGCTGCTGGTTACCTTTTACCAATTACCTTTTACCCATTGCCGGTTACCAGTATTTAAATACCGGCAACCGGCAACCTTTGTCTGCTTCGTGGATAACTATTCTACCCCCAAACCTGATTTTATCCCTCTTTCAGCTTTCTTTGCAACAAAGCTATTTACCAGTGAATAATGTGAGTTACCAGATCAAGCTCGACCAGTTTGAAGGACCCTTCGATCTTCTCCTTTTTTTTATTGAGCGCGATGAGCTCGATATCTATAACATTCCTATCACCCGCATCATCAATGATTTCCTTGATTTTATTCACCAGGGTGAAAAACTGAATATTGAATTAAGCAGTGAGTTCATACTTTTCGTATCAACCCTCATGCGCATCAAGGCTAGACTCCTGCTGCCTCGAAAAGAGATAGATGCACAGGGCAATGAGATCGATCCCCGCCAGGAGCTGATTGATAAAATTCTGGAATACAAACGCTTTAAAGAAGCCGCGGTACAAATGGCCGAGATGGAGGCACAGCGGATGCTGATGATCAGGCGCGGTAACCTTCAGCGCGAAATATCACAGATAGGCGAAGAAGCCTCAGAGGGAACTGAAATACAGACCATCACCCTTTTCAAACTCATGAAAGCGTTTGAAAAAGTGATGCTGCGGGTACAGGAGCGACAGAACAGGCCCGTGCATACAGTAGTGCGCTACGATTATACGATGGAAGGGAGTCGTGACTACATGCTCGACTTTGTTCAAAAAGAAAGAACCGTTTCTTTTGAAAAAGTGTTTGAAGTGTGCCAGGACAGGATCCATGCAATTTTTCTATTCTTATCCATTCTGGAATTATCACAGCAAAAATTCATGAAATTATTGGTAGGGCAGGGGATGAACAATTTCATCGTGGAATGGAACGAGAACCGAGAGGAGGACCTTGCAGCTGAAGGATTGATCGGTGACACTGCAATTATAGAAACACCAACGGAAGAATAAATCGAATAAAGTTGAAAAAAATTAAGCCGCAGATCCGCAGATTTTTATTTGCCGTTGTTGGTCGCCTGACCAACAATTTTGGCCTATCGGCAAGACCGTAGGTGTTGGTCAGGCGACCAACAACGGCCAGAAGATTATAATCGTATTAAGTTGAAAAAAATTAAGACGCCGGTTCGC
>JANPIE010000066.1:0-38812 GCA_031424835.1 Chitinophagaceae bacterium | reverse complement strand
GGTCTCCAAAAAAATTCCCTGGCCACTGGGTTCTTTTCATAATAATCGTTCATTCTTAAGTATTGATAATCTTTGCTTTACCATCGCAGAGCTGTTGACTAGAATTGATGTGCCTCCAGGGATTTACAATGTTTCAGACAGTGAATCATTGTCCACCACGCAATTGATCTCAATTATGGCAGATGAATTAAACATAAAGACCAGGATCATCCATCTTCCGCGTAAAATCATACATCTTATTGCGAAAATGGGTGATATTTTACACCTGCCATTAAACAGCGAGCGATTGAAGAAACTCACTGAAAATTATGTTGTTAGCAATCAAAAGCTGGTCACAGCATTGAACAAGTCATTGCCGGTAAGTGCTGAGCAGGGCATCCGGGCAACTGTTCGTTCATTTTCTCAAAAGAGCAGATCGGGAAACGGGCCTGTATTATAAAAACTAAACCAAATACCATTGTTGGCTTCTTTCTTATTGTTTTTTATTTGTTTTGTCATTATAGAATTGCTCTACTTCAGAATTGCCGGGCGAAACAACATCGTTGATAAACCAAATCATAGGAGCTCACATACTACAGTAACTATCCGGGGCGGCGGCATAATCATTCCCATCGGTTTCCTCGTCGCATTTGCTTTGGAGTTCAGCAGCGACTGGTTATACCTCGCTCTCGGACTCGCAGCAATCGCCGCGGTCAGTTTTCTCGATGATATTAGAACCGTTGACAGTAAGATCAGACTTCTTGTTCACTTAGGTGCTATAGCCTTGCTGTTGTGGAACCATTTGCCACTCGCCCCTTCGCTTCTGGTAGCTTTTCTATTTGTCTTGTTTATAGGGATTATCAATGTGTATAATTTTATGGATGGCATAAATGGAATTACTGGCCTGTATTCCATCGTCACAATTGGTACATTGTACTGGGTGCATTTGTATATCCAGCCTTATATGCCCCCGGTTTTCTTTGTTTCGGTTTTAGCGGCGCTTACTGTATTCGCATATTTCAATGTTAGAAAAAATGCTCGTTGTTTTGCGGGAGATGTTGGAAGTATTTCCATTGCTTTCATTATTTGCGCATTGCTCATGCTGGTACATATAGCCACAGGTTCAATTGCCTGGATAGCTTTGATTGGCGTTTACGGTATAGATGGCGGGTTTACCCTCTTTTGCAGAGTGGTTAGAAAGGAAAATGTTCTGACAGCGCACAGGTCTCATTTCTACCAGTTCCTGGCAAATGAAAAAAAGTTGCCACAAGTACTGGTGAGTTCCTTATATGCTGTCATTCAATTGATTATCAACATTGTTTTGTTGTTGGTGTATGATACCCAGCCTGGTATGATCATAATAATTTTATTTGCATTTTTTGTAATATATGTTACCTTTAGAATCCGATTTGAAGGAAAAAACCGTTTATTTAACAAGTATTAAATGTTTTCTTAACATATGTTTAAAAAAATAAACATAGTTCCGCGTTGGATCATCTTTCTTATCGACATATTAATTTGTGCTTGTTCACTTGTATTTGCGTATCTGATCAGGTATAACCTCTCAATGGCCCCTATTAATATGAGAGACCTGAGCGGAAATATTCTCATACTGGTGCTCATTAACTCCATTGTTTTTCTAAACATACGTACATACGCCGGAATCATACGTTACACAGGTCTGCAGGATGCCCTGCGCATCTGCTACGCCATCCTGATGACCTCGTTTGTACTTTTTATTATTTCGCTGGTGTCGTCTAATACGGGAGGCGCTATGTCGTTCCCTCCGGCCACGCTTATCATTTATTCCCTGTTTAGTTTTCTGTTTCTGATATCCTATCGTGTACTGGTGAAGTATGTGTTTACCTACTTGCGTAGCTATAAAATGGACCGTAAAAGCGTAATTATTTATGGTGCAGGCGAGGCAGGATTTGCAACAAAGCGTGTTCTGGAGCATGATTCCACCTCCAACGTCACTGTAGTTGCCTTCGTGGATGACGATGTTCGAAAGGTGGGCAAAGTGGTAGATGGTGTAAAAATTCAGCACACACTTGAGCTCCAAAACATTTCACTAGCACAAAAGATAGATGAAATCATTATCGCTGCCTTTGATCTTGCCCCGCGCAAAAAGAACGAACTGGTTGATTTTTGTCTTGATCACGGAATTAAAGTGTTGAATGTTCCGCCCATCAATACCTGGATCAACGGGCAGTTCTCTGCCCGGCAATTGCAGCATATCAAGATCGAAAACCTGCTGGAACGTGAGCCTATAAAAATCAACAATGATGAGATCGTCTCGCAGATAAGTAACAAACGAATTCTGGTTACAGGTGCTGCCGGCTCTATCGGCAGCGAAATAGTTAGGCAGCTGCTTAAATATCGTCCCCAGACAATTGTATTATGCGACCAGGCAGAAACACCCCTCCATCAGTTGGAACTGGAGCTTCAGGACATTAAAACTGATACCAATTGCGTATCCTTTCTCGCAGATATACGCAATGAGAGCCGGATGAACGAATTGTTTGAAATGTTCGAGCCTCAATATGTTTATCATGCGGCCGCATATAAACATGTACCCATGATGGAGCTTTGCCCTACGGAAGCCATACTGACAAATGTAATGGGTACCAAAATCATATCTGACCTTGCGGTAAAACACCAGGTTCAGCGATTTGTTATGGTGTCTACAGATAAGGCTGTGAATCCCACAAACGTAATGGGCGCCTCTAAACGCCTGGCGGAGGCATATGTTCATTTTCACCACGAGCAGATTCTGGAGCAGGCCGCCATTGCCCAGGCGAATGGTTCAAAATTTAAGGCTACCAAGTTTATTACCACCCGTTTCGGTAACGTTTTGGGTTCGAATGGCTCGGTGATTAACAGGTTTAAGGAGCAAATCGAAAAAGGAGGCCCGGTTACCGTCACCCATCCCAATATCACCAGATTCTTTATGACTATCCCCGAAGCCTGCCAACTGGTACTGGAAGCGGGTTCTATGGGGAAAGGCGGTGAGATATTCGTATTTGATATGGGTAAGCCTGTGCCTATTGTTGACCTGGCTAAAAAAATGATCAGGTTATACGGATTGGTGCCTGGCGTAGATGTTGAAATCAAGTATTCTGGATTACGCCCGGGTGAAAAATTATATGAAGAACTACTCACCGATGCTGAGAATACCTTGCCTACCTATCATGAAAAAATAATGATCGCAAAGGTAAGGCACTCCAACACCGTTGAAATGCAACGCGAAGTTGCGACGTTGATCCGGCTCGCTAAACAAAAACAAGGGTCGATGGAACTGGTTGCTAAAATGAAAGAATTGGTCCCTGAGTTTGTTAGCAACAATTCTGTTTTTGAAAGCCTTGATAAAGAAGCCAGCAACGTAGTTTCCTTTCAACGGGCTGTATCATAATTCTGTCTGCTAATTACATTTTCCTTTCTGTCCCATTTTTTTGAATTTTTTGTTATCGCGATGGTACGCATTTTTGCATTTCTGTCTTTTGCCGTTTTGTTTCCTGTTATTTTACCGGCTCAGTCCATCTCAATTGGTTCGGTAGCTGACAAATTTCTCAGGTTGCAACAGTTGAATGGACAACTCGATCCATCGATCTCTTTTACCGTTCGACCCCTTAGCGTTGGTAACATTATTGATTCGGGCGGTTCAACGACAAACGCCCGTTTTGCATCTTTGTATAACACTAAGGTTCAGAAGTTTTTTACAAGCGGCCGTCTATCGCTGTTGCCTGTTTCACTGGCTCAGCAATTTAATTCCCACCATCCCTATGGCTGGAACGATGGGGGTATGATTGCGGCTAAGGGGTATCAAACTATGATGAGTGCCGGTGTGTTTGCGGCATTGGGCCCGCTGGAAATTCAGGTGCAGCCCGAATTCGTTTTTGCAGCAAATCCTTCTTACGAGAGAACTGGCTTGTATGGCAATACAGGCAGTTCCTACGCCCAAATTTTTCCCGGGCAGTCGAAGATTGCTTTGAACTTTTTTTCATTAACTGCTGGCGTCTCTACGCAAAACCTATGGTGGGGGCCAGGTATTCATAGCTCACTTTTGATGAGCAATAATGCTCCGGGGTTTCTTCATGGATTTGTTGGGAGCCAGCATCCCCTGAAAACGCCTATCGGCAGCTTTGAATGGCAATTGATCGGGGCGAAACTAACCGCTAATGCCACCGGCTATGAAAATTTTCACCTGCTTACCCAAACTTTCAGGGGGGCAAGGTATCTGAATGCCTATGTGCTATCCTACCAACCAAAATGGATTAAAGGCCTTTTCGTAGGAATGACGCGGGGACTGCAAAGGTACCGGGCGGATATTGACAAGTCCGGCACTTCACTTATCAACAAGTACATACCTGTTCTGACCAAAGCTTTACAAAAAGAGAATGCACAGGCGGATGATACCATGCGCACGGATCAACTGGCGTCTTTTTTTATGCGGTGGCACCTTCCGAAAGCAAAAACAGAATTCTATATCGAGTATGGGTTTAATGATTACAATCAAAATGTCAGGGATTACCTGATGGGGCCCACACATTCTGCTGCGTATATCGTGGGCGCCAAGAAAATCGTGGAACTGGGAGGAAGCAGGTACCTCGACCTGGGATTGGAAATGACTCAAATGAGCCAGTCGCCGGAAGCCATGGTCCGAGAGGCGGGTAACTGGTATACGCATGGACAAATAAGTGAAGGCTACACCAATGAAAACCAGATAATCGGTGCGGGCGCCGGACTGGGTACCAATGTGCAAACCTTTACTGCAACCTGGATCGACGGGATAAAACAATTGGGTATTATCCTGGAAAGGGTGGACCGCGACCCGCAGTACCATACCTTCAAATGGGTTGACTTCAGCTTTGGTATACTACCCCAATGGCAGCGTGGCAAAATGATATTATCAGGCAAGTTGCAGTTCATTCACAGCAGCCAGTATGCCTGGCAGAAAGACATTAACCGGTTTAACCTGCACAGCCGTCTAGCTGTTCAATATTTGTTCTAAATAACGCATGGAAAAGAAAAGTCGTTTGCGGTTTTATGGTACCATCTTGTCGTGCATGTTATTTATGTACGCTACCGCGCAAACCACCACTTTTCTCAGTGATGGCGCCGATGATTTTGTTCGCAGGCAGCAATTGCTGGGTAAGGTTAACCTTTCAGCGGGATTGATGAACCGTTCCTTCGCATCAGGTTATGCCGCTGTTGATTCGCTGCTGAAGTCGTGGCAAAAAGCTGCGCCGATAAAAACGGGGTCGGCTCTCAAGATTGAACTATTGCCCTTAACCGTTATGCAGCAATACAACAGTCATCACCCATTCGGCGGAAACGATGCAGGGATGATTCCGGCAAGAGGAGCCCAGACAATGGTATCTGCAGGAGTTTATGCATCGCTGGGCAGGTGGTCTTTGCAGATAAAGCCTGAATATGTTTACGCACAGAATAAAACTTTCGAAACCTTTCCTACTGAACACTTTGATCCCTATTGGAACCAATATTACCGTTGGCTCAATGCGATAGATGCACCTGAAAAATTTGGTGACAAACCTTTTGAAAAATTTTTCCCGGGCCAGTCGAGTGCCAGGTATAATGCCGGACCCGTCTCTATAGGCCTGTCAACAGAAAACCTCTGGTGGGGTCCCGGCATGCGGAATGCCTTGCTGATGACGAATAATGCACCCGGATTCCTGCATGGCACCATCAATACTACCAAGCCTATTCACACAGGCATTGGTTCCTTCGAGGGACAGATCATTGCAGGCAGGCTAACTTCTTCAGACATATTGCCGCCCGAGCGCAACCGCTATGATGGAAACGGTAACCGGCTGTACATTCCCAGGAAAGAAGCATCACGCTATCTTACGGGCATGTTACTTAGCTGGCAACCCAAATGGGTTAAGGGATTGTTCGTCGGATTTACAAAAGCATCCTATCTCTACCGTGCACACATGAGTGCGGCCGACCTGTTTCCCCTTGAGGGAATCATCGCCACCAGGGCTGAAAAAAATAACCAGAAAGCTTCTCTCGGTTCTTTGTTTGCGAGGTACGTAATGCCTGAAGAAAAAGCGGAACTGTACATAGAATTCGGCAGGAATGACCGCTCACCCAACCTGATTAACCTTGCAGCGGACCAGGCCTATCCGAGGGGATATGTAGCTGGATTTCGCAAGCTTTTTGCTTTGAAACAGGATGCATCCATTGAATTGATGGGCGAATTTACACAGCTCCAACTGCAGACGGCGGAACTTGTACGTTCAGGCCGTAGCTGGTATACAGATACATTCGTGAGCCAGGGATACACCCACCAGGGGCAGGTATTGGGCTCGGCTTTGGGACCCGGCAGCAACAGCGGTATCCTTGATATAAGCTGGGTAAAAGGATTCAACAAAGTGGGCCTCCGGTTTGAAAGGGTGGCACAGAACAACGATTTTTTTTACAATGCTTTTGTGATTACCCAGGATTATACCCGTCACTGGATTGATGTCTCCACTACACTTCATGCCGACCTTCAATTTCAAAAATTTATTCTCTCCTCTCAAATGGCAGTGATTCGTTCAATAAATTACCAATGGTATATTTTTCCCGGTCTGGGATATTTTAAAAATGGCTATGACGTGTTGAATTTTCATGCACGCGTTTCATTGTCCTACCGGTTATAATGACCGCGCACCACGCCTGTATTGAGATGCAATCAACAGGATACTTAGCATCATAGCGATCGCCATTCCCGCCAGCATACTTGATAAAAAAGATGTCTTATTTTTCTTTAAAGGCATTTCAGGATAATCCACGATCTGAACGGTGGGTGTTTCCTGGCTCAGCGCGGTTCTGCTTACTTCCAGGTTTTTGATCACCTCTGCATACACCGTGCTCTGTATAAATTTATTTCGGCTACTGATCTCTGCATTCGCCATGCCGGAGCCATAAGCAGGGTTTACATCCAGTAACAGCCTTTCTGCTTCTACAGATGAATAGGTTCTGCTGTCAAGTAATCTTCCCAGGCTATCTGCCCTTCTTTGTAAACGCGCAACATTGTTGCTCACGCGTTTCGTTTTTGTATCTACATAAAAGTCAGTGGCGATCCGCAACAGCCGCTCGCAAAACAACTGGCTGAATTTTTCATCGCGGGTGGTTACCTGTAATTCAAAAAATCCTAATTTTTTATCGGGCTTGCCAATAGATAACTCTTTATCTACGATCCTTTTCATGATCGTTTGCAGAAGGCTGTCATCCTGCCGGGAAAATTTTTGCTGGTTAAAAGCAAAATTCACCTGCCTGCCCACCTCTTTGCTGCTCTTCCATTTTTCTTTCCATCCATACGTTTCCGCATACCTATCGGCCAGGGAAAACCCCGATAATGTATCGGCATAAGGCGTGAGCAATGCCCTTTTGATAAAGGAATAACTCTTTAGAAGTTCCAATACATTATCCCCTGCCAGAATCCCATTCCCGCCAGATAAACTTCCAATGTCGAACCCAAACTGGCCCGCTAATGCCGAAGCGATGGAACCACCTCCTGCTTTCGATTCTTCAACTACAAAAGTTAAACGTGCCGTGTAAGTAACTTTGCGGATATAGGCATAGGCCACACCCATCAATAAACCAAGGACAGCCGCCAGAGCTATCATTCGCCAGGACCGCAAGGCAAAGACTATACTATGCCACCAATCTTTTAACAGTGTGCGGAATGTAAAATCCTCTTCTGTTTCTGCCGCTGTATGTAGGGGGTTATGTTGCATGGGTTTAATTTTTCAAAACGCTGATCAGTCCCACCAGCGCAGTAAGTGAACTCAGCAACGCAGATACTTCCAGGAGGGAAAGTCCTTTCCGGGCGGTATCGGTTTTCTCAGGTACAACAATCTTACTTCCGGCCAGCACTTTTGGATAACTCCTGAAAAACAGGAAATGGTTAATCTTACGGTTAATACCATTGCTGTATTGTATATAAGCCTTTTTAAGATTTGCTTTATCAGTTGTGCCACCGGCTTTCGAGATATAGGATAGGAAATTATCTGATTGGTAACTCAATATCTGCGGATTAAAGACCGCACCCTGCACTTCTACAAACGGATCTTTCTTCGGAATATAAATACTATCCCCCGGCTGAAGCAGGAATTTTTCTTCGCCCCTGGAGCTTTCCGCCAGCAGGTTGGTGCCTACCCGAAGGCTCTTTCGAAATACCTGCACATCCGCAATGGATGCAAACGGAGATATGCCACCCGATCTTGCAATCAGTTCCTGAACTGTCTCGTTCCTTTTCTCCAGTGAATAGTCGCCGGCATACAACACCTCACCCCTGATCTTTACAGTACCCAGGTTCCTGTAGTTAAGTAGTCGTGGAACAAATACATGGTCCATAGGCCGTAATGGCGTACGGCTGCGAGTGTTTTGCAGTGTGGAATCAACGTCAACGGTTATAATGTCAATTAAGGTATTGGCCAGCGTATCTGCACGGTTCTTTTCAAGTCTTGAAATTTCTACTTTGTGATTGGCAGCATCATTGGTAAAACCACCAGCCATAAGTATCAGGTCCTCCAGGTTCATCCCCTCCCGATACTGGAAGGTACCCGGCATGCGTACATTACCCGCAACCGTGATAAAAGGCACATCCTGCAGGCTGTCTTTTGACAGGATGACAACAGAATCATCACGCACCAGCGGTATGTCTGCTTCGCTGCCACTAAGAATATCTTTGGCACTGAAAGAAATAAACTGCCTGTCCGAAACTGCATTTCGTCTTTTGATATAACCCCTGTTCACAAACGCATCCTCTTTTAAGCCATCTGCTTTTTTGATCAGTTTGGCCAGGCTTAATTGGTCTGTAAGTTCATAATTGCCCGGCCTGTACACAGCACCCGTGAGCACCACCTTGTTTGAAAAACGGGGCAGTATGCGGTCAAAAAAAACGGAATCGCCATTTCGCGGAATGAAATAGCTGAAATCAGCCGCATTCACATCGCGTATACTCATCTCTTTGTCGCCTGCCTGCACAACTTTGGCAACGTCCTTAATTGCGTCTGTCTCCAGCCCCCCGCCAATCTGTATAAGTTCTGCGAGGGTTTCTTTTTCCATTAATTCATAGATGGCGGGTCTTTTTACCTCTCCACTCAAAGCCACCCGCTTTCCATAGAAAGGGAAACGAATAATGTCCTGGTCCTCCAAACGGATATCGTTTCCGAAAAGTCCTTTCTGCAGAAAGGCGTAAAAATCAATGGTCTCAGCAACTTTGTTATTGCGTATCAGTTCGATCTTGCGAAGCGAGCCGTTTTCTGACGGTCCGTTTGCCAGGTACAGCACATTAAATAAAGTGGCCAGTGCCGAAACCTGGTACACGCCTGGCCTTTCTGCCTCTCCCACCACCATTACCCGGATGGTTTTGAAGTTGCTGAGTGTAATAAATACCTGTGTGCGACCAGAAGCCAGCGCGGGATAGGCACGGGTCATCCTGCTTTTAATTTTTTGCGTGGCCTGCTCAATGGTCAAACCGTTCACGCTGATGATTCCGCCATACGGAATCTGGATATTTCCATCCGGTGTTACTGTTGCATCTGCGGTTGCTTCATTAACGCCCGTGTAGTTGATGGTAATTTCGTCGTCCGGGCCAAGTACGTATGTTTTTGGCGTGGTCAGACGCAGGTTGGGTTCAAAGCTGGGGTTGGGGTTGCTGAAGAAATCAAATCCATAGTAATTGCTTTTCCTGCGAATTGCCGGAAGTTCGGTTACCCAGGATGAGTCCTGCATGAAACGGGCAGAGTCGGCTATCAGGTCTTGTGAGACGCCTGATTTGGATTTACCCTGCAACTGCAGCAGCCGCTTCTTGAATGAGGTTACTTCAGAACTTGGCAGACCACGTTTTACCAGCAGGCTGATGCTTTCATTTTCTGAAAGACCAGATCTTTGCGCCTGCTGCCATAACTGCATGATCTGCTGATCCGACATCTGGGCCACTTTTGCAGATGGAAGTCCCGAACTACCTGACATCTGCGCAACTGCGTTATCGATACACAGGAAAACAAACGCACAAATAGCCAGTATCGATATCTTCTTCATTGAGTATAAGTTCATTATAAAAATTGGATGGGACAAATATCGAAAATCTTTGCTATCTATCCCGATAATTAACAGCTTTATTGCCAGCGGGTAAGGGCTGGGTTACAGGCCATAGGTAAAGCCGATGCCTGTGCTGGTATAGTTGGTTTTTTTGAGGGAAATACGGTTATCGTCCGTAAGGGAAGTATAAAAAGCGTTGAAACTTAGGTTGTTGAGCCATTCGTAAGAAAAACGTACCGACAATTCCTGCTGCTTTTTCTGCAAGCCGAAGAGGAACCCTGGTTGTGGTTGCTGGAAGTATTGCTGGGCAATAGTGCCTTCACTTCCTTTGCGGCTAGACTGGTACCTGAACAAACATTTCAGTTTGGGAAGGGGTGTATATTTCAATGTATAGATCAGCCTGTCTGCATTACTACCCATCCAATCCCCCAACACATAATCGTGGCTGGTATAATTCTGCGCAGGCAACAGGTTCCTGTATACAAAGGGCTGAATGCGTGTGTACTCAATGCCCGCAGTAAGGTAAGGAACCACTAAGTCGGTTACCGATGCACCTATAGTTATACCCGCCTGGTTACGGCTTTTGTTCCTGTTGAATATGGTTGCGATCCGTATTTCGTCTATGAACAGCGTGGCATACAGGTGCGTTTTGGGGATATGGTTGCGCGAACTGACCTGCGCAAACAATTGCCCGTTGGAACCTGCATTGATATTGCCATTGTTGGCGATGTTGTCATATACCTTAAAGAATGTGAGGGGGAACAGGTATCCAACATTTAGCCGGTCACTGTATACAATAGATTCCCCTACAAACAAATCCAATCCTTTGAAAGGTTTTATCTGTACACTGTGCGTAGCCAGGAATTTGGGTACAAACAATATTCTTTCGCTGTTAAATACGCCGCCGGTGTTGGTACCATAGGTTCTGAAAGTGTCAACAATATTGGAACTGAGCCAGGCATGGCTGTAATTAAACCTTAACCACGGAAAAAGCTGGTAGTCAAAACGTATATAGGGAAATGTAGGCGCCTTATCCGACAATACCATTTTTCCGTTTTCGCCATACCCCCATAAAAGGTAATCCTGCCCAAAACTTACGGATCCATTCCTGAATGAATACGAAATGCTGCCCCTGAAATGGGAGTAATTAAGGCTGGAACGTACAACCGTATCTCTTTTCACGTAGCCTGTTTCTGTTGTGCCCTGTTTTACAAAATCTATACCGGTACCAGCTTCCGTGATGTCGTCATAAAAAAACTGAAATCCCCAGTGTTTACCGATATAGCCATAAAAATTCAACCCGGAACTTGTGCGGTTGATGCTTCGGCCACCTCCCTGCAATGTGCTGGCTGTAAATACCGGTTCGGCCGCCAGTAACATATCCCTGTTTGATGCCAAAAAGCTCCGCCATCGCTGATATGGATCTCTTTTAAAAAATAACGGTCGCGGTGTTACAGGATTCGTGGAATCCATTTCCACCCCGTATTCCCGGCTGTAAAATGCCAGTTCTTTTTTTTCAACAACTGATAATGCCCCGGAGTTGTTTGATAGGGAATCCAGGCATCCGGCAATATATTTGCGGCTGAGGGGCCGAATATTGTCATCAAAGATGATGATACCTTTCTGAGCCATACGTGAAAGGTAATTGTACACCTCCTTATTATGGTTTTCCCATACGGTTTGCGCGGTTACTGTATTCTGAAAATAACACATGGTAAGCAGCAGTATAATGAATACCCTTTTCACTACGCAATAGTTAATACGCATTCTGATCTCCCCTGACAACATTAATGGCGGTTTGAAGAATGATCTGGCTATCGAGCCAGAACGTCCATCTGTGAATATAATACAGGTCAAAATTAACCCTGCGTTGCATGGATCCCGGTACCCTTGTCTCGCCCCTGCATCCGTTAACCTGGGCCCAGCCCGTTATGCCAGGTTTCACAACGTGACGAAGCATATAGTTTTCCACCTTATGCATTGACTCCAGGTTAAGAGGGGTGGGGTGCGGCCTTGGTCCTACTACCGACATATTGCCCAGCAATACATTCCAGAACTGCGGCAGCTCATCCATATTTGTGCGGCGTAAAAAAGCACCGAACCGGGTTACACGCGGATCATCTTTACTGGCCTGGTGATAAAATCCGTTCTCATCAATATCAGAACTATCTGATACCATGGTCCTGAATTTATAACAAACGATCTTTTCATTGTTTAGTCCCCAGCGTTCCTGTTTAAAGATCACCGGTCCTTTAGACGTAAGTTTAATAGCCAGTGCGATAAGGGGCAGCAACCAGAATCCAAGTACCAGGAAGAATAGGCTCGCAAAAATAATATCGAATGTGTTCTTCAGAATTTTGTTTTCCCTTTTATCAAGGGGCAGCGACCGCACGCTGATCACGGGCATCAGACCGATATTATTTACCTGTATGGTAGAAGAAGTATATTGATACAGATCCGGAATGATCCTCGCTTTAGTAGCATAATAATCACAGGTCTCGATACATTGTTGTATCTGGTCGTTTTGAGAATTGGGTAGTGCAATCACCACCTCATCAACCATTCTTTCTTTAAGAATAGTACCCAGATTGTTGATTTTGCCCTGGTAAACGCAGCCGTTCATCTTGGATGTGTGGTTATCCAGAAACCCCACGCATTTGTAACCATAATAATAATATTTGTTGATGGTCTCATAAAAATCAAGCGCAGAGGGCGTGGAACCCACGATAAGAATGTTATCAAATAATTTTCCCTGGTAGATAGCGGAATGCAGGTATTTACGGATGATGTATTTGGTAAGCGTAAGCAGGGCAAAAAGAAATAAAAGGAAAAAAGTAAAGAAGTATGAGCTGAACTCTATAAAATTCCGCAGGAAAAAAGAGGCAGAACTCAGAAAAATGGTGAACAGAATGATGGTATATACAATAAAGACGATCTCTTCCGAATATTTATTCGAACGCCTGTCGGCATACAATCTGGAAAAAGAAGCCGCAATATACCAGACCGCCAAAGAGGCAATAATAAAGAGATAGCCGTATGTATTAAGCGTTTGCGGGGTAGCACGCGCGGCCAACAGGTAAGACACCACCACGATGGGTGCATCAATAATATACCTGGCTGTTGTATAACGGTTATAAGCTTTGGCCATAATTCAAACTTACTTCACGGCAACCAATTCGTTTAGCAACGCAATATATGCGTCTGTAATATGATCCCAATTATATTTGGCGCCCAGTCCACTCCTTGAAATATCCCTTAGTTCCTTTAAAAGACTCGCCTTTTGTTCCACCTGTTGCATGAGGGCAGCTACAGACCCGCTGGTTTTCTCAAAAAACAGGCCATACCGGCCTTCCGACAACATTTCCCGGTTAAACCGGGTGTCCAGCGCAAGAATGGCCGACCCATATGCCATTGCTTTTAACATGGTGGGGTTTGTTCCCCCAAATTCGTGACCATGCAGGTAAGCATAACAGTGGTGGTAAAGTTCCGCTAATATCTCACTATTTGTAACATATCCCAAAAACATAATATTTGAGGCGGCTTTTGCCTTTATGGCATCAGCATATCCATCTGCATAGGGTACATCTCCTACAATCACCAGTTTTTTGGTTGATCCGGCGGCTACAAACCCATTTACCAGCAGATCGGCATTGTTATCGGGGATCAGCCTACCCACAATAAGGTAGTATTCCTGCGGGGCCAGGCCAAACTGTTGTATGAGGGCGGGGTCTTGTGGGTACCTGGGATTGGCGCCGTAAGCAATCATCGTTGAGTCGGTCTGAAACTCCTCCAGGTACACTTTCCGCATTTCATCGGCATCGGTAATGATGCGGTCATACAGTTTAGTTGCCAGCCAGGCAGCGAACCTGAAATAGCGTGCACCAAGACCTTTCCATTTCGGGCGCAGCCATTCCATACCATCTACATTGATGCAGGTAGGTTTGCCACATATCCTCGAGATCAATCCCCAAGGGCCATTCGCCGCATTTACCGCCAGTATCACATCGTTTTTATGCGTGCAGGCGTGTGTCATGGACAGGAAAGAGTGTATCAACTGGCTAAGTGTCTTTGTTTCAATAGTGGGTATGTACACCAGCTCAATACCATTAACTTCCTTAGGAAAAGATGTGAATAGATTTTTGTGGCAATAGACCCTTACCCGTATGCCTTTTTTTACAAGCCGCTCAGCCAGTTCCTTTACAAAGGTCTCATAGCCGCTGTATACATAAGGGTAGCCCCTGGACCCGATAATGGCAACTGTCATTCCAATGCTTTTATCATATTGAGTTCAAACGCGTCCTTCGAAAATTGCGCCAGTACTTTTTTGCGTGCAGCCTCACCCATCTGTTTCCTTTGTTGTTTGTCTCTGATCATTGATTCCATTGCCGATGCCGCCCGGGCCGCATCATTTACGGGTATCAGTACACCCGTTATCCCATCCTCGATCATTTCCGTTGCGCCACCATGTGCCGTTGCCACTACCGGCTTGGCCGAAGCCATGGCTTCCAATATAACCGTAGGAAAAGGGTCGGGCAATACAGAGGGCAAAACTAAGATATCAAAGTCCTGCAGCAATGCGGGAATATCGGTGCGGTAGCCGAGGTCGTACACTACCGCATCCAGGTTATGTTGTTTTCGGGCGGAAGCGATCTCTTCATACAGGTATTCATTCCCCGGGAACGCATCACCGATCATGACAAACCTCACATTTGAAAACCTGCGTACCAGCGCCGCGGCGATCTCTAAAAAATAGACCTGGCCCTTCCAGGGATGCACACGTGCGATCATACCAATTACTACTATGTTATCATCCAGAGACAATTCTTTTCTTAATGTACCTGCTGCCTCCAGGTAAGCACTGTAATCAATACCATTATAAACACGACGCATTTTGTTTTCATCTACAAACCGTAACCAGCTTTTTTTTACAGACTCTGATACAACGATTACCGTATTGCTATACCTGTTCAACGATCTTCCCAGAAACCTGTAGAGCCATACGGGGCGTTCAATAATTTCATGGACATGCCAGATATGACGGGTTCCGGTACTGCGGGCAGCATAGGCGCCCGCTAGTACAGCCGTTGTATTGGTATATACCGTGTCTATATTTTTTTCTTTGATTAACTGCCGGATGGCGAGATAGGCCTTCCGCAAAACGATCAGCCGGTTGGTAATGCCACCAATCGATTTGTATTTTCTCCGCAGTATGCCTAACCTGATAAAGATCACTTCGATACCTGCATCCTGTAACTGGTCGCCCAATGGTCCCTGCTCTGTAAGTATGACTGTAACCCGATGCCCGTTCTTTGCAAGAGCGGCTACCGTGTACAGTAATATTTTACTGGCACCGTACAGGTCTGAAGAACCATGCAGGAGTAATACGTTCATGGGGCTAACTACGCTGTTTAATGATTTGGGCAGGCACACCTGCGGCAACACTATAAGGTGGAATGTCCTTTGTAACTACACTTCCGGCAGCAATCACTGATCCTTTTCCAATGGTAACGCCGGCAAGAATGATGCTGTTGGCAGCGATCCAGCAATCGTCGCCAATCTTTACAAACTGTTTTTCCACGCCTTGTTCTTTCATAGGTATATCGGTCCTGCTGAATACATGGTTTTCTGCGTAAATACTTACGCGGGGCGACATCATCACATTGTTGCCAATTTCAATATGTCCGGAGCAGCCGATATAACAATAAGGACCGATATTGGAATTGTTGCCAATCCGTAAGCCTTCGCCTATTTCGCCTCCATATCCATTGGTGGGCCGGATTATGGCAAATTTGCCAATACTCACACGCTCCCCGAAAATTATTTTCTGGCGTGAAAGGCAGTTCAGTTCCGCATAATCCTCAATGATCAGGTCTTTTCCCGCCTGCAGGTGCCGCGCATATTTTACGGAAACCCCTTTGCCTACCAGTACCAATCCACGGGACCGGGCAAAAAAAAGCCGGTGCCAGCAACCGCGAAGGAAAAAAACAAACAGTCGCCCAAGTGTTATGGTTTTGTCCATTCCCGACCAGGGACCTTTGAAACGCGCGTGTATAAATGCTAACCGACTGATACTTTAAAATTTTAGGGATGTTGGCATGGCTATAACGCGTCAAAAATAGCCGATTAAAACTTATGAAAGCTGATTAACTGCTGGTGTTTCGAATAGAGATGAACCCCGCCATTTGATGCTGTTACCTTGATGTGATGTATCTTGACAGATAATTGACTGCCGCGGTTTATTTTTGCGGCTGTCAGGATTAAAAGATCATCATGAAAAAAGCGTTGATATGCGGGGTTTCAGGACAGGATGGGGCATTCCTTTCAAAGCTCCTGCTGGACAAAGGGTATGAGGTTTATGGGGGATCCCGTGATGCATCTACCAATGCTTTCAGCAATCTGCGGAAGCTTGGATTAATGGAACAGGTGAAGCCGGTATCCATCAATATATCTGATTTCCGGAGCACGCTTCAGACAATTAAAAAGGTGAAGCCTGATGAGTTATATAATCTTTCTGGCCAAAGCTCTGTAGGACTGTCTTTTGAGCAGCCCGTTGAAACGTTTGAGAGTATCAGCACAGGTACACTCAACCTCCTGGAAGCCATCCGGTTCAGCGACTTACCGGTGCGTTTATATAGCTCCGGTTCCAGTGAGTGCTTTGGGGAAACCGGTGACCATCCTGCCAATGAAGAAACCCCTTTCAAACCACGCAGTCCATACGCCATCGCCAAAGCCACCGCCCACTGGCAGGTAGCCAATTACCGCGAAGCCTATCATCTCTATGCCTGCACGGGCATACTTTTTAACCATGAGTCACCATTTCGTCCCGACAGGTTTGTTACAAAAAAAATAGTTGCTGGGGCATGCAGGATATACAAGGGAAGCAGTGAAAAATTACAGCTTGGTAATATTGATATACAACGCGACTGGGGCTGGGCACCCGACTATGTAGAAGCGATGTGGCTGATGCTGCAGCAGCCCATACCGGATGATTTTGTGATTGCCACCGGTACAACGCATACACTCAGGAGCTATATTCAATTGGTGTTTGAACAACTCGGACTTAACTGGACAGATCACGTAATCAGTGATCCTGCATTGTTACGGCCGACAGATCTGATGGTGGGTCGCGGGGACCCGTCAAAGGCGGAGAAATTATTGGGATGGCGAAGCACCCATTCACTGGAAGATGTGGTACGCCAGATGGTGGCCGGTGAATTGGGTAACCAGTAATCGCCAAAAAAACTTATAAATTTCTAAACACTGCAAGTAGTTCGCCTGTACTTCTTTCCCAGGAAAACTGACTGAGGCGGGTACGGCCACGCGTGATCAGCGTTTCACGGAGTATCGGGTCGGTTATCAGCATTTTCATTTTATCCCGGATATCGTCTACATTGAAGGGATCGCATGTCAGCACTGCATCGCCTCCTACTTCCGGTAAACAATTGTTGTCTGATATCAGCGTGGGCAGGTCATACTGGAATGCTTCAAGTATGGGGATACCAAATCCTTCATTGATGGAAACAAATGCATAGATGCTTGCATTCTTGTAATAAAATGCCAGTTGATCATCTGAAACAAAACCTGCCAAAATTACTTTTTCCTGCAGGCCCAGAGATTCAATCAGGGAAAGGATATTTGCGCTGTCATCGATCTTTGTTTTGGATACCTTGTTGCCCACCAGTACAAGGTAATAATCTGTAAAACCTTCCTGTAGCAACAAATGAAAAGCACGCACCAGGTTCAACAGGTTTTTTCTTTTTTCCAGCACGCCAATATGCAGAATATATTTTTTAGAAGTATCGATAACTGCATCGCGTGTATTGAGCCGGGTGGTGGATGATTTAGGTGCAAGATGAATAGCGTGTATCTTGCTGAGGTCAATGCCCACATACCGGTGTATCTGTTGTTTTGAATATTCTGATATGGTGATGACAGCATCCGCTTTTTTTGCTGCTTTTACGCCTACGGAATTCAAAAGCGCAAGCCATAGTCTATTGTATTGGTCGGGGTATTGCCAGAAGAACGCATCATAGAACACAACAGCCGTTTTAAAACCGGGTTTGATTACCGGCAAAAAATAGTCGGTGCAGTAAAGAATATCACATTTTTTTAAAACACAGATAAGTGGTAGTGATAATTGTTTCCAGAAAAAGAAACGGATGTGTTCTATGATTTTTAAAATTTTATTATGCCCCGTGTATACAGGCAGCCAGGTATCAATAAAAGAGAATTCAAAACCGTGCTGGCCTTTTTTGAATTGTTTGCTGATCTCTTCCAGGTATGTTTTGGCACCCGTTTTGGCAATCCGAAGGTCCCGTATATCAAGACAAACTTTAATCTTTTTCATACTTCTCCGTGTTTTCAGGCCAACTGATCCTGCGCCCCGGTTATCTGGGGTATTTCCCTGTATTTTGAGATGATGGTAATGAACAAACCGGAAAAGAACCAGACCATATAACTAAGGTAAATATAGGACTCAAAATTGGCAGTAACCAGCGGTACGATAAAACCTATTTTCATGAGAAGCAGGGCCAGGCTCAATTTCCTTTCCCTTCCCTTCAATCTCCTGAACCAGCGAAAGGATTGCCGGATAAGAATGATATAGACCGCGATATATACGCCAAGCACAAGTATCCCTGCCTGCACGCCGATGATGATCAGTTGGCTTTCTCCGCCTACATTGTCGCCAGTAGCTCCCGCTACGCGTCCTGACTCGCCCAAACCAATGCCCAGTGGGTTTTGAACCATCGACTGTATGCCATCCAGCCATTCAAGGATATGACCCAGGCTGGACAGATTGCTGAAGTTGAGCGTGCTGATCACAAAACCCCTGATATCCTCGTTTACAAAGAAGAGAATATACACTGCTGCGGCAAGAAAAAAGAAATGAATAAACCGGATGATGGTTCTCTTGCCGGTAATAAACGCATACGCATAGATCAGTAAAAAATAACTCACGAGCGATGCGCGGGATAAGGCAAAAAAGATGGCAAATGCAGTGCAGGCCAAAGCCAGGATGCCGAAGTTATCAACCTTTATTTTATTGTTCTCCCTGGTATATAAGGCAGCCAGCACCGAAACACTTAAAACGGTGGCAGCGGCAAACTCAAGCGGATTGGAAAAAAAACTGGCAAAACGTTTGGCGCCTTGTCCAATCTGGTTCACCTCAAATGTCCATGATAACCCATAGTTGCCCGTGGGTTCCTGTTTAAAAAAATAGTAGTTGTACTCAGCATAACCCGTGTAGGTTTGCAGGTGCTGATAGGTAAATACTTCAAACAGCAGTACTGCAGCGGCAACGATAATGACGGCACAGATAAAGCGGAAATACTTAGCGATAAATATTTTTTGCGGATCAAAAAGCCGCCCGGTAAAATATACGAGAATAAAAAAAGAAAGACTTTTGAATGCCAGCAGTTTATCAAAAAGGCCAAACTGCCCCAGGGGCAATAACACATATAATAAAGTGGAAGCGAAAAAAAACAGCAGTAATTTATCTACCAGGTGAAAATGAAATTTCCTTTTCAGATTGTATAACAGGGTTGACAGTGCTATCAGAATGAGTATCTCCTTAAACGATTGCAATACCGGTATCCATTTGGCAAAACCATACTGGAAAGTGATGGAAAGGGTAGTGGTGTATATGGGAAGCGCACAGATAAAAAAGATCAGGATCGCCTCTGTTTTTTGTTTTACCAGGCCCTTAAGCGCGGCAAAAAATGAAGCAATATAAATAACCGGGAATACAAACATGCGGTGGTTAACTTTTAGCCTTTGATAGTATGCTTCTTCGCAAAACTATGTATTGCACAATGAAAAAACGCAAAAAGCATCCGGGTGGTCATTCAGGGCCTGATGCGGTCTCTAAAACCATCCCTTATGCCTTTGCATACGGAGCGTAATTTGGAAAATCGCCTTCGTAGCAGGAAATAGGCCAGGATGGGCGCCAGGTAAAAGAAATTGAAGATCATCACTGGCAGCGCCTGAAGCGGTCCTGTATATTTTTTCAGCAGCCAGATCCTGTTACGGATATTAAGGTAATGCACAATGGGGTTTACAAAGCCTTCTTTGTTTTTTACCTTGTTCCGGTTAGACATGCCGGCAATATGGTAAACGCAGGTGCCGGGGTGGTAAACAAGTTTATGCCCGCATTGCCTGATGCGGAATGACAGCTCTACATCTTCATAATACATAAACATATTTTCAGCAAACGGCCCGGTATCTTTTAAGATGGCGCTGCGTATGAAAAAAGCACAACCGGTGATCCAGTCAACCTGCTTTACCTGGTTTGTGTGGCTGCCCAGCGGGCGGTTATATCCTTTCACATAACTGTGGCCAATCCAACGGTTGTAAAAAGATCCACCGTTCCATACAAGTGTGCGGTTATGGTTAAAGTAAATAAGGGGCTGAATGGCACCTGTGCCCGGATGCGCATCCATGTACCTGGTAAGTACAGTAAGAACATCTTTTTGCACAAAAGTGTCGTTATTCAAAAGAAACACATATTCATATCCTTTACCGAGTGCATACTCAATTCCGAGGTTATTGCCTCCGGTAAAACCCCGGTTGGTGGTTGATTTAATGAGTATGATATGATGGAACTGCTGATTGAATTTGTCCACAGAGCCGTCTTCAGAACCATTGTCCACTACCAGTATATCATGATCCGACTGGTCCATTGCCCCGAGTGAGCGGATACAGTCTGCGGTAAGTTCAAAACTGTTCCAGTTAACCAGTATAACGGCGATCCTTTTGTTCATTCTTCGCACTGTTTAAGTGGGAATGATATAATTAGAACTGGTATCTTTGATTCGATAGGTGATGAAGGCATATTGTATTCAAGACGCCGGCGTTACCGGATACCTTTTTTGCAAATGAAGAAAAACTATTTCTATAACTTATCCCTTTCCATAACCAATATATTATTCCCTTTATTAAGTTTCCCTTACGCCTCACGTATATTGGGTCCGCAGGGAATTGGTAAGGTGCAACTGGCCAGTTCATTTGCGCAATACTTTGCGCTGTTTGCGGCCCTTGGAATACCCATTTATGGTATACAGGAAATAGCGAAAGTAAGACATAATCAAAACAAACTCAACAGTGTATTCTCAGAGTTGCTGGTGATTTATTTTACTACCAGTATCCTTTTTACCCTTGTATACTTCGGGGTAATATTCGGTTTTCCTTTCTTTCGCCCCAATATTGAGATATATTGCTATGCTGGTCTGATCATATTATTTGGGTTTGCATCCATCGACTGGCTGTATTCGGGGCTTGAAGATTTTAAATCACTGGCGCTTCGCACCATCCTTATCAAGCTGCTGTCCCTGGTATTCCTTTACTTCTTTGTAAACGATGTAACGGATTTCCGTAATTACCTGTTCGTAACCATTTTTTCCCTTACCGGTAATAACCTGATCAATTTTCTTATGCTTAAAGGAAAAGCAAGTTTTGTTTTTCCTGCCAAAAGGTTGCTGGCGCATATAAAACCCCTGTTCTATATTTTCAGTACTACTATTGCGGCCAGCATGTATACCATACTGGATACGGTATTACTGGGTTTTTTGTCAACGGAAAAAGCTGTGGGCCTTTATACCGCAGCTATCAAACTTTCAAAAGTGTCCATGCCCTTCGTCACATCAATCGGGGTGATTCTGATACCGCGGATATCCGCACATATGGCAGAAAAAGCAGAGGCAACGGTGCAGCAGTTGCTGGACAGGTCATTTCATTTTATTGTTTTCTTTTCCATACCCATAGCTGCTGGCCTGCTTATTCTTGCGCCGGAATTCATCATCGTCTTTTCGGGGAGGGAATTTCTGGAAGCTGCCAACAGTATGCGCATTGTTTCCTTTTTACCTTTGCTGATAGGATTTGGTCATTTTTTTGCTTTCCAGATATTGGTGCCAGGCAACAGGTACCGGCAAATGTTTGTGTCTGTAGTAGGGGGCGTGTTTTTTTGCCTGGCTCTCAGTTTTATTCTTGTACCACGCTATCATGAAAGCGGCACGGCTATTGCCAACATCGTTACAGAACTGGTGGTAACCGTTTCCTATTTTTATTTTGTTCGCAAGTATTTCCGGTATACCTACCAGTGGCATTTTTTGTGGAAAGCCGCTCTTTGTTGCCTTGTTTTCCTCCCGGTAATAGAAGGTGTACGCTGGTTTCAGTTTGAACCGTTCTTTACACTAATTCTCTCAATGGCACTATGTGCGTTAACCTATTTTGTGATGCAATACCTGGTGTTTAAAGACCAGTTTGTTCTCACTGCCTTTGAGTATGTTCGAACAAAACTTTCCTTCAGGAAAACGCCAGATTGATTAGATATGCAAATGCAACCCGACCAACATAAAAATATCACGGTGGTTATGGCAACCTATAATGGTGAACCGTACCTGGAGGAGCAACTGCGGTCCATTCTTGCCCAAACCATTTTGCCCGGCGCCATAATTGTGTGCGATGACCGCTCAACCGACGGTACTGTTGGCATACTGGAGAAATTCCGCCGGCAGTTTCCCATACTGCAATATTTCGTGAATGATGGTAACCTTGGTGTAATTCGAAATTTCAAAAAAGCTGTTTCCCTGGCCACTGGTAACGGCTATATTGCCCTTGCCGACCAGGATGATAGCTGGCACCCCGATAAACTGGAGAAGCTTTACGGCAAACTGGCATCTATTGACGACCAGGAAATTCCGGCCCTGGTGTATTCGGATCTCCGGGTAGTGGATGAGCAAATGCAGGTGCTCAACAATTCCTTCTGGAATGAACTGGGCCAGGATTGGTACAGGCATTGTTTTCAGACCTTGCTGGTAGGCAATTTTGTAACCGGTTGTACTATCCTAATGAACCAGCCCATGCGTTCTGTATTTGCTGATATGCCAGCTGAGGTTACTATGCATGATGCGTGGATATCGCTGGTTGCTTTTTCATTTGGGAAGGCTTTGGTAGTTAATGAAGCACTCGTTGATTACCGCCGCCATGCGCATAACCTCGCTTTTGTGAATGATAGGCGCAGGAAAAACATTTTGCAAAAAATGGCGGCCCAACTAAAGCTCATACTACTTCCCAATGATTACCTGGTAAAGCAGCTCTCCATGGTTGAATTGTTCAATCAAATGTATGGGAGCAGGTTAAATGAAGTGCAATCGCAGTATGTAACTGATTTTTTAGAATTAAAAGGTAAATCCTATCTGGTAAAAAGGATGTTACTAAGGACATTCTTTAAGGACCACCGTATTAAATGACTCAATTATTAAATACACTAACCTTCACATTATCCAGGGCCCAGCTTCTTTTACAGGTATCGTTGAAAAAATTTCCGGCATCACTGGCAATAAAACTAAAGTTTTCACTGGTATGGGGCACGGTGCTGATAATCCGGTACCGGCTGCTTCCCCGTGCTGAGCCACTCAGAGCACAGGCACCAGCGAGTTCAATATCAGCGGCGTTCCGGCCCGCAGGTCCGGGGGAACCGCTACCCAGCCAATTGGGATAAGACTGCTTAACAGTGGGATCATTTGAGAAGCCGGAAACAAGTTGTTCAGCCCCATCAACAGAATATTTCCACAGGTCGTTACGCCAGTCATCATGCATGTAAACATCGAACTCCAGTCGTAGTATCTGGTGCGGGGGAAGTTTTGACAGGTTTAACATAACCAGGCCATTATTCATTTTACCCAACATTCTGCCGCCCCCAAAATTGCTGATTCGGGTATCGCTTACAGGTCCAAATAAGCCGTTGCTCCAGGCGGATACCTGGAAGGGTCCGGGTTTGTTGTCCTCAAAATTATTTTCATAAACCACGTCGGTTACAGTAAGGCTTTTGAAACAACCGGAAAAAAGGAGTGTAAATAAGAGTAACGATGTATAATAAACAAAACCGTTGATGCGGGTAATCATGCTGGCGTGCTATTTAGAGCCCTAAAACTAAACCAAAATGAACGGTTAGCAGGGTCAAATTCAATATTTGGGCCAGAAGCCTGTTTTTGCTCAGGCATTACTTCCCTAAATTTGCCACGATGATCAATTCCCGCCAGTACGTCAATATCATTAATCTTTCAGATAATCCATTACCTGCTTATGCCACCGAAGGATCATCCGGAATGGATCTCAGGGCTTTTCTTCCGGCCCCGTTAATTATGGCCCCGCTGGAAAGGGTGCTGGTGCCCACAGGCATCCGCATAGAACTTCCGGTAGATTTTGAGGCGCAGATACGGCCCCGGAGCGGCCTGGCTGTTAAGCAGGGAATCACCTGCCTGAACACACCCGGCACGATTGATGCAGATTACCGTGGAGAAATAAAAGTAATTTTGATCAACCTCTCCAGCGAAGTGCAGACCATTGAACCGGGTGACCGGATCGCACAAATGGTTATTCAGAAAGTTGAGAAAATAGACTGGCTGCCTGTGAATACTATCAACGAAACCGGAAGAGGTGCCGGCGGTTTTGGGCACACCGGTAAACAATAATGATAATGAAACATATCCCCCTGATAATCATCCTGCTGGCCATTGCCATTTTTTCCTGTAAAACAGTGAAAAAAACACAAACCATTCAGGAAGCGATTACTAAAAAAGACACTGCACAAACCATCGTGATCAAAGAATCTCCAAAAGTGGATTCTGCGGCCATCGTAAAAGATATACTCAGTAAAGTAGTGAGGAGTAAAATTGATTTCAACACGTTTAATGCAAAAATCAAAGTGGATTATGAGGGACCGGAGAAAAGTGATAATTACACTGCCTACCTCAGCATGAAAAAGGATAGTATCATACTTATCAAGATCAAAGGAAGTTTTTTGGGTATTTCTGCCGTAGGACTCGAGGCCAAAATAAGGAAGGACAGTGTTACGGTGGTACAGATGGTGGGACAGAAATCCGTAACACATCGATCCATCAGTTACCTGCAGGAAATGACACAGATACCTTTTGATTTTGCGACCCTCCAGGACCTGCTGATAGGTAACCCTGTTTTTATTGATAACAACGTGGTTTCTTACAAGGCCAGTGCCAACCAATTACTGGTGCTGATGGTGGGTGGACTTTTCAAGCACCTGCTTACGCTTGATAACACTGCCTACAGCATACAACATAGTAAACTTGATGACGTAGACCTGCAGCGCAACCGCACTGGCGATATTACTTTTAGTGAGTACAGACCTATGGGCCCTTATCAATTTTCAACCTATCGAAAAATTTCTGTTGCTGAAAAATCAAAACTTGATATATCACTTGATTTTAAGGAGTATAGCCTAAATGAACCGTTAAAATATAACTTCGACATCCCTAAAAACTATAAGCGGTTGTAATTTACCGGTTCATAGCAGCGTGTTGCGTATCACACTTTTTAGTTTATTTAAATACTACACCATGAGGTTCCGGCTTTTTTCTGTTTTCATACTGGTCATATCATTGTCTTTTGCTGCATCCGCTCAAAACACAAGGGATGAACTGGAAAAAAAAAGCCAGGAACTGCAGCGAGAGCTCCAGGAACTGAATAAGCAGTATTCCGAAACACAAAAGAACAGGAAAGTATCGCTGAAGCAGCTTGCCATTATCAAGAACAAGATTAATAAAAGACAGGAATTAATAAACGGTATCAACAAGCAGGTTCGCCAGCTGGATGAGACCATATACCTGAATGAGCGTGATATCTACAGGCTGCGAAGAGAACTGGACACGTTAAAACAGAAGTATGGCAAAAGCATTGTGTTCGCGTATAAGAACCGGGGCAGTTATGAGTACCTGAATTTTTTATTTTCTGCCAGCAATTTTAATGATGCTATCAAGCGCATAACCTACCTGAAAAGTTACCGTCAGAACCGGGAAACGCAGGCCAATACGATCATGAAATCGGACCAGTTGCTGCAGCAGAAAATTGGTATTTTAAGCTCCAATAAAAAGGACAGGTTATCAACCTTGCAGGCGCAGAGTGAGCAATTGAAAGTACTGCAGGTAGACAGGTCGGAGCAGGACCAGGTAGTGAAGGAACTGCAGGGAAAAGAAAAAGAACTGAGCACACAGATACGCGATAAAGAGCGCCAGCGTCAGAAAGTACAGCAGGCCGTTACTGCCATTATCCGCAGGGAGATCGAGGATGCGAGGCGCAAGGAGGCAGCACGATTAAAGGCCCTGGAGGACCAGCGAAAGGCCCAGGCTGATGCCACTGTTAAAAATAATCCACCTGCTACAGCGGCTCCTTCCACCCGGCCCAAAAGCAATGAACCCGTTACCGGTATGGCGGCACCCGCAAGGGGTAGGGCATATACACCACTGGAATCCACACCGGCGGGAATGGAAATGTCTATTAATTTCGAAAACAACAAGGGCCGTTTACCCTGGCCGGTTTCAACGGGGGTTGTTACAGCACATTTTGGTTTGGAAAAAATTCCCGGAACTAAACTTACCCGAAGAACCGATGGTATTGAAATATCCTTACCCGTGGGTTCAACCGTACGGTCGATTGCCGATGGCAAAGTATTGTATGCGGGTGAAGTGGACGGAGAACAACTTTTGGTAGTGCAGCATGGAAAATATTTCAGTGGGTATAACCATTTATCATCGATCTCTGTATCAGCAGGGCAGGAAGTCAAAGCCGGATCGGTACTTGGTAAAACAGGTACAGGCATAGATGGCGACGGATTGTTGCTGCTTATGATCATGAATGACAAAAGTGTACCCCAGGACCCTGAGCCATGGCTGAAGCCGCAGAAATGAGGGGAGGGGTAGAGGGGGTTAAAATAGTTAAAGTAGTTAGAGGGGTTAAAGAAGTGGTTGCAGATACTTCTTTAACCCCTTTTTTTTAATCATCCACCAGTCAGTATATCAAGTCATCAACTTTTTCGTTAACTGTATACCCTTTTTAACTACTTTAACTCTATTAACGCTTGCAAACTTCTAACGAATAAAAGCCATGAGCCAATACATTCTTTCTTTCGACCAGGGTACCACGAGCAGCCGCGCCATAGTCTTTGATAAAAAAGGCGCCATTATTTCTGTAGCACAGAAAGAATTTGAACAGATTTTTCCGCAACCGGGATGGGTAGAGCATGATGCAAATGAAATATGGAGCACGCAATTGGGTGTTGCGGCAGAAGCTGTGACCAAAGCCGGGTTAAGTGTTAAGGATATTGCTGCCATCGGTATTACCAACCAACGCGAAACAACGGTGGTATGGGACAGAAGCACGGGACAACCTGTGCACAATGCAATTGTGTGGCAGGATAGAAGAACTGCCGCTTTTTGCGATGAGCTGAAAGCTTCCGGCACAGATAAACTTATCCAGCAAAAGACCGGGTTGGTGGTGGATGCTTATTTCTCCGCCACTAAACTCAGGTGGATACTGGATAATGTGCCGGGTGCGCGGGATAAGGCCAACAAAGGCGCGCTTTGTTTTGGTACCATTGATAGCTGGTTGTTGTGGAAGCTGACCAATGGGCAGGTGCATGCCACCGATGTATCCAACGCTTCACGAACCATGTTATTCAATATCCATTCTTTGCAGTGGGATGAAGAACTTTTGCAAATAATGAACATCCCGGCCGGCATATTACCGGAGGTAAGAAGCAGCAGTGAAGTATATGGTTACACGCAAAACATTTTAACGGCCCATAATATTCCCATCGCAGGTATTGCCGGCGACCAGCAGGCTGCCCTGTTTGGGCAGATGTGTACACAACCCGGGATGGTTAAAAACACTTATGGCACTGGTTGTTTTATGCTGATGAATACCGGTGAAAAAGCGGTGCCTTCGGCCAATAACCTGCTGACCACCGTAGCCTGGAAAGTTAACGGGGTTACGCACTATGCCCTGGAAGGAAGTGTGTTTATAGCGGGAGCCGTGGTGCAATGGCTCCGCGATGGTTTGCAGATCATCCGCAATTCTGCAGAAGTAGAAACGCTGGCCGCAGAAGTGGAAGACAGCGGGGGCGTGTACGTGGTTCCGGCGTTTGCGGGTCTGGGTGCACCTTACTGGAACCAGCATGCCCGCGGTACAATCGTAGGTATCACACGTGGCACGGGTAGGGCACATATCGCCAGGGCCGCTTTGGACAGCATTGCCTACCAGACCATGGATGTTTTAAAAGCCATGGAGGCCGATGCCGGCATCGCCATTAAAGAATTGCGGGTTGACGGTGGGGCCACAGCCAATAACCTGCTGATGCAGTTTCAAAGCGATTTGCTGAATACAAAGGTCATACGTCCTACCATCATTGAAACCACGGCGCTGGGTGCCGCATATCTTGCGGGTCTCGCGGTGGGCTATTGGAGCAGCCTGGAGGATATCAGCCGTCAATGGCAAATGGAGCGCAGTTTCTCTCCCCTGATGGAAAAAGAGCAGCGAACAGCGCTTTCCGCTGAGTGGAAGCGCGCAGTTAATGCTGCAGTCAGCTGGAGTATAAATTCCTGAATCTGTTAGTCAGGTTTATGCCAGATACTAACCGCTAACGGCTAATGTCTTGCCACAAATTACCGTAATGAACAGAGAAGAAATGTTGCAACACCTCAATTCCACTACCCAATGGGATATCGTGATTATAGGTGGTGGTGCAACGGGCCTGGGTGCTGCGGTAGATGCCGCTACACGTGGCTACAAAACATTACTGGTAGAACAACACGATTTTGCCAAAGGCACTTCCAGCCGTTCCACAAAACTGGTACACGGTGGTGTGCGTTACCTTGAGCAGGGAAATATAAAACTGGTGAAGGAAGCATTGCGCGAAAGGGGATACCTTTTGCAGAACGCTCCCCACCTAACATCGGTGCAGGCATTCATCCTGCCTGTATATAGCTGGTGGCAAAAATGGTATTATGCTATCGGGCTTAAAATGTATGACCTGCTGGCAGGTAAACTTTCCCTGGGTAAAACCCGGGTGCTTTCAAAAGCAGAAACCATTGCGCGGCTTCCGTCTATTGATGCAGCCAAACTTGCAGGGGGGGTGTTGTATTTTGATGGACAGTTTAATGACAGTCGTCTTTGTATTGACCTGGCTACCACTGCCGCACAACATGGTGCCACCATCCTCAATTATTGTTCTGCCACCGGTTTCCACAAAGGCGGAAAAGGAAAGATCAGTGGTGTATTGCTGCGCGAAACAAACAGCGTGCAGCCATACAAAGTGTCAGCGAAGGCGGTGATCAATGCCACGGGAGTGTTTACTGATATGGTAATGCGGATGGATGACCATACCAGGCATGATGTGGTTTCACCGTCACAGGGGATTCATCTCGTTGTAGACCGGTCATTTTTTCCCGGCACCGATGCGATGATCCTTCCCAAAACCGATGACGGAAGGGTTTTGTTTGCTGTGCCCTGGCATGATAAAGTAGTGCTGGGTACCACTGATACACCCGTTTACGAAGTTGAGGCTGAACCAAAAGCGCTGGAAGAAGAAATCGAATTTATACTTGCACATATCAACCGCTATGGAAATATTCCGATAGCCAGAACGGATGTAAAAAGTGTGTTTGCGGGATTACGTCCGCTGGTTAAGATCAGCGGGCCTAAGCGTACCGCCCTACTTTCCAGGGATCATACGCTTATTGTGGCGCCGAGTTCTTTGGTATCGGTTACCGGCGGCAAATGGACCACCTACCGCAAAATGGCGGAAGATGCGATCGACAATGCTGTATTTATCACCAAACAGGAAAAAAGACCTTGCATTACACGCAACCTGCCAATAGGCAACATTAGCGAACGATCAGAAAGAATGACCCGATTGTTGAAGGAACATCCCACTTACGCACAGCACCTGCATGCCGATTTTACTTATACAATTGCTGATGTAATTTATTCAATACGGCATGAAATGGCCATAACGGTGGAAGATGTACTCGCACGGCGTACAAGGATTCTGTTTCTGGATGCCCGGGCTGCTATCGATATATCCCCGGTGGTAGCTGCGATGATGCGAAAAGAGCTGGCTAAAGATGCGCATTGGGAGCAGGAACAACTCCTCTCTTTTAAAACACTTGCCCGGCAATATATACTTGCTTAATTTGTAACCGATAAAAAACGATTGCTTATGACTCCCTTTGTTTCTGAATTGGTCGGAACTGCTTTACTCCTTACACTGGGAGACGGGGTAGTGGCAAATGTTATCCTTCACAAAACAAAGGGTAATAACGGCGGGTTAATGGCCATCACATTCGGATGGGCCATCGCAGTATTTGTTGGCGTATATGCCACGGCATCTACAAGCGGTGCACACCTGAATCCCGCTGTAACTGTTGCGCTGGCATCTATCGGTAAATTTGACTGGGCCCTGGTACCCACATATCTCGCCGCGCAGATGCTGGGTGCCATGCTGGGGGCCTTACTGGTTTGGATCATGTACCGGCAGCATTTTAATGCTACAGAAGATGCAGCAACCAAGCTGGCTGTATTCTGCACTTCACCTTCTATCAGTAAACCTGTCGATAATTTTATGTCGGAGATGATCGGCACTTTTGTTTTCATACTAAGTATCCTGTTTATCACCAACGCCCAAAGCTCCCTGGGCGCGCTGGATGCTTTGCCGGTGGCCTTATTGGTACTGGGTATCGGACTGAGTATGGGTGGCCCAACGGGTTATGCCATTAACCCAGCCCGCGACCTGGGCCCCCGAATTATGCATGCCATTCTGCCCATCCGCAACAAAGGAGGAAGTGACTGGGGGTATAGCTGGATACCCGTAGCAGGCCCCATTGTGGGTGCCGTGCTTGCGGCCTTGCTCTGGCAGCAGCTGTAGGGGAAGTGAAAGGTGAGATGTGAAAGGTGAGAGGGCGTACGTGATAGGGTGAACGTGAGACGTTTACCGTGAGACGTCTACCTTGAGACGTCTCCCGTGAGACGTCAGACGTGAGACGTGAGTAGGTTGGTGTGCAAGTTGCCCAAACACCCGGATCTCACCCAGTCCTATTCACATCACAGTTTTCACATCACAGTTTTCACTTCTCACCTTTCACCTTTCACTTTTCACCATTCACCCTTCTCCTCCCGCCTTCCGCGATTCATCGACATTTTTGCAATTTAGTCCCCCATTTTTCTCATTTTTACCCCCCATCCCCTTACCTTTGCGGCCAAGTTCGGAAATCCGGTTTCCGGGGGTTGTATAACCTGAATTTTTTAAACTCAATATATCTCCTGATATGGCTACAAAAGGTAAGATCAAACAGATCATCGGTGCGGTGGTCGACGTACATTTTCCTGATGATAATATATTGCCTGAAATTTATAATGCCCTGGAAATCACCAGGGAAAGTGGTGAGAAACTGATCCTGGAAGTGCAACAGCACCTGGGTGAGGACAGCGTTCGTACCATTGCGATGGACGGTACCGAAGGACTTGTTCGGGGTATGACTGTGATCGACACCGGCCGTGCCATTACCATGCCAATCGGCGAAAACATCAATGGCCGCCTCTTTAATGTAACCGGAGATGCCATCGATGGCCTGCCCCAGGTAAGCAAAGAAAATGGCCGCGCCATTCACAATAAACCCCCGTTGTTTGAAAACCTCAGTACCGCTTCTGAGATCCTGTTTACAGGTATTAAAGTAATTGACCTGATTGAACCTTATGCAAAAGGTGGTAAAATCGGATTGTTTGGTGGTGCAGGTGTGGGTAAGACAGTACTGATTCAGGAGTTGATCAACAATATCGCAAAGGGCCATGGTGGTCTCTCTGTATTTGCGGGTGTGGGCGAACGTACACGTGAAGGAAATGACCTGTTGCGCGAGATGATCGAGGCAGACATCATGAAGTACGGTGACAATTTTAAACACAGCATGGAAGAAGGCGGATGGGACCTCAGCAAAGTGGACCTGGAAGGACTGAAAGATTCCAAAGCTACTTTCGTATTCGGACAGATGAATGAACCACCCGGTGCACGTGCACGCGTTGCCCTTAGCGGTCTTACCATCGCTGAATATTTCCGTGATGGAGACGGTACCGGAAAGGGTAAGGATATCCTGTTCTTTGTAGACAATATCTTCCGTTTCACACAGGCGGGTTCAGAAGTATCGGCCCTGCTGGGACGTATGCCTTCCGCGGTAGGTTACCAGCCAACGCTGGCAACGGAAATGGGTTTGATGCAGGAACGTATTACGTCAACCAAAAACGGTTCGATCACGTCTGTACAGGCGGTGTATGTACCAGCGGATGACCTTACGGATCCCGCCCCGGCCACAACTTTTGCTCACCTTGATGCCACAACGGTATTGAGCCGTAAGATAGCTGACTTAGGTATCTATCCCGCAGTGGATCCATTGGATTCCACATCAAGGATTTTGACTGCTGCTATTGTTGGTGAAGCGCATTACGAATGTGCCAACCGCGTAAAACTGATCCTGCAGCGTTACAAAGAATTACAGGATATCATCGCCATCCTCGGTATGGATGAGTTGAGCGAAGAAGATAAAATGACCGTTCAGCGCGCGCGTAAAGTGCAGCGCTTCCTTTCTCAGCCTTTCCATGTGGCTGAACAGTTCACCGGTCTGAAGGGCGTATTCGTAGACATTAACGATACCATCCGCGCATTCAACGCGATCATGGATGGAGAAGTGGATGATTATCCGGAAGCAGCATTCAACCTGGTTGGTACGCTGGAAGACGCTGTTGAGAAGGGTAAGAAAATGATTGAAGCAGCAAAAGGTTGATGTGACGAGGTGATAATTCGGTATTTGATCGGTTTAAATTATCACATTGTCTAATTATCAAAATATCACATTGGTTTTATGACATTAGAAATATTAACTCCTGAAAAAAAACTCTACAGCGGTGATGTCTATGGCATCATGCTTCCGGGTATTACAGGTTTGTTCGAAATTCTTGATAAACACGCACCCATGGTAAGCGCACTGGGAAAAGGAACCTTGAAAATTTTGAAAGACAAACATAGCACAGAGAGCTTTTCCATTGAAAGTGGTTTTGTAGAGGTGCTGAATAACAAAGCGACCGTTCTTGTAGAAGGCGCGGCTGCGTTGTAATTAGTAAATGAATGGATTATCATTGTGATTCTAAATAACAAACGGCTCTGGGTGTTCCAGGGCCGTTAGCTTTACGAGTAGTAGGTAACTGCACAAAGCGAAATTCATAATTCGCTATTTTACTATTCCCTTAATTAAGTTGCGGATCAATTGGATAGTTTGTCATTTGCTGGTACTCACCCCCGAGTTCACCGAGCGCAAGTTTCCAGGTTTCTTTGGTGTCCATATTGAATACAAGCGTGCGGCTTGATTCGCGTATGATCCAGCTTTTTTCTTTTAGCTCACCATCGAGTTGCCCTTCAGACCAGCCACTATAGCCCAGGAAAAACCGGATATCATCCTTCCCAATCTTCTTTTCCTTTAGCAGTTCGAGCACATCTTCAAAATCACCACCCCAGTAGATACCCTTTGTAACTTCCAGTCCGCCGGATATCAGTTCAGGACATTGGTGTAAAAAATGAAGCGTGTCTTTTTGTACCGGCCCACCATCGTATACAGGGAAGCGAATGCCTTCGGCGTCTTTAATGAGGTCCCCCAATTCCTGGTCATAGGTTTTATTAAGTACAAAACCGAAGCTTCCTTCTTCCCTGTGTTCGCACAAGAATACTACGGTTCGTTGGAAGTTGGGGTCCTTCAGAAATGGGTCCGATATCAGTAATATGCCTGGTGCCGCCTCAGTCATATTGAAAAGATAAGACAAACCCTTTATTTAGAAAAACCGGCCTTCGACCGCGTTAAAATCATGATAAACCGAATAACGGGCATACCGAGTTATACAGTTCCGGTTATATTTGTGACGATGAAGAGAACTTTCCCTTCCATTATCATACTGATATCACTCTCATTGCTAGGACTTATCTTCCTTCAGAAGTCCTGGCTCGATAACCTGCTGGAATTAACGGAAGCACAGCTCAACAATAAAGTGGAAGAGGCTATACGCGATGTGGGTTTTGACCTGGGTAAAAGCGTTTATAACGGCCAGTTGCGATTGCCAAGAAGGGGTGGTCTGACCTTTAGCTCTGAGTTTCACCTGCACCTGATTAAGCCACCAACCGTTGATGAAAAATTTTCGCTGCAGGAAGTACACGCCAAGCTAAAGGCGGCTTTCGAGTCCAAAGGTCTGAAGGACCTGAAGTTTGAATTTGCGGTTACCAATGCTTCCGATGATTATGAGATGTATTCAAAGAATTTCGACCAGGAATTCTGGGATACGATAAGTAATAAGCGAAAGTACCTGGCCATTGCTCCCGAAAGTGGCTCCGATATTGAAGGGCTTACCAGTTTTGAAAAACTTATTGTCATCGTTCCCAATTTCAAAACACAGGTCTTGCAGTCGCTGCGTTGGGTGCTTATAGGGGCCGTGGTATTTATATTGATCATTCTGGCAGCGTTTTATGTTACCGTTAGATCTTTGATCACGCAAAGGAAGTTAAGCGAGATCAAAAGTGATTTTATCAACAACATGACCCATGAATTCAAGACGCCATTGGCTACCATTTCACTGGCGGTTGATGCTTTGCGGAATGAAAAAGTGCAGTCGGACAAGAGTAAATCCAGCTATTTTACGGGCATTATCAAAGAAGAAAATGTGCGGATGAACAAACACGTGGAAACCATTCTTCAGGCGGCATTGATGGAGAAACAGGAATTGCAGCTTAACCTGCAGCCGCTGTCCGTTCACCAGGTGGTCTCGGATATTATTGATAACTACCAGCTACAGTTAAAAGAAAAAAAAGGTGAGATCGTATTGCACCTTAACGCCAAAAATGATTTCATCAGGGCAGACGAAGTGCATTTTACCAACCTCATTTCTAACCTGATTGATAATTCCATAAAATATTCGAAAGACAATCCCAAACTGGTTATCTCCACACATTGCACCAAGAAATTCCTGGTGATACGCATTGACGATAACGGCATTGGAATGAATAAGGAAACCGTTAAACGGATTTTCGAAAAATTTTACCGCGCCCATACAGGTAACCTGCATGATGTAAAAGGCTTCGGGCTGGGTATGAGCTACGTAAAAACAGTGATCGATGCACATAAAGGCAAGATCAAAGTGGACAGCACACTCGGCAAGGGAAGTACTTTCCTCATCGAGATGCCCCTCCTCGAAGAATCAGCCTGACCTCTGTGAACCTCCGTGGACTCCGAGCCTCCGTGTTGAAGCCTTCGCCTACAACCATAACAAACTCCCATCCCCATAACTTAAAAAACGGAAATCATGCCGCAGGGCATATTCATATATTTTCCGCCAGTCATCTCCCGTGATGGCCGCCACCAATAACAGAAGAGTGGATTGCGGCTGGTGAAAGTTGGTGATCAATCCATTGATAATGCGAAAACGGTAACCAGGTGCAATGATGATCTGGGTTTTACCAAGCAGTTTTTCCATGTGGTGCTGCTCCATCCAATCTAACAATGACTGCAACGCCTCTTTCGAATCGATATCTCTATCGCCTGTCTCATAGGCTTCCCATTGCGTAAGCGTCATTTCATCTAAGCATACAGAAGGTTGGATCATTGTTTTCACCCCCAGCCAGTACAGGCTTTCCAGCGTCCGTAACGATGTAGTACCCACTGCCACCACTGGTGCAGATAAATGCGCTGCAAGTTTTTGGATGAACGATTTGCTTACCTCAAAAAATTCAGCATGCATTTGATGCGCCTCCATCGTGGTTGCTTTTACCGGTTTAAAAGTACCGGCCCCAACATGCAGCGTTACAAAGTCATGCGCAATGTTTTTCTTTTGGAAAGAGGAAAATACTTTTTCAGTAAAATGAAGTCCGGCAGTAGGCGCAGCCACCGAGCCATCGTATCGTGCATAAATTGTCTGGTACCTGGTTTTGTCTGATGATTCAGCCTGCCGGTTGAGATAGGGGGGCAGTGGTACGGCGCCCGCAATGTGCAGCAGTTCTGCAAAACTGAGCATGGCGGGCTCCCAGCTTAACTCTATCAGATAGGCATCTGCCAGTGGTGCTATTTTTTTTGCAGTGATGGCGACCGGGCCTTTTTCATAGCTGGTGTTAGCTACCAGTGGCCCATCTTTCCATTTTTTTGCGCCGCCTACCATGCATTTCCACAATACTTTTTCTCTCTGCAACATAGCAGTGGTAATATCACCGTATTGTTCATGCGGCTCAAGACAAAATATCTCGATATTACTTCCATTTGATTTCTCAAAAGTTAACCTTGCTTCCACTACTTTGGTATTGTTGAACACCAGCAGAGAGCCCGCTGGCAACCGGTCAGCAATGTTTGCGTAATCACTTTCTTCTATTTGACCATTTTTCCAGCAGAGTAGTTTGCTTTGATCCCTTTCTGACAGTGGATATTTTGCAATGCGATCAGGGGGGAGCTCATAGGTATAATCCTTTATGAAAAGTTCTTTCGGGTGCATGGGAGGGTGTATGGATGGCGAAGGTAAACTGTCGTTTGAAATTTTGAAGTTGCGATTTTTTTTAACAGCAAGGACGTAAAGAATAGCAATGTTTCCTGGCGTAACCTCGCGCCCTTGCGTCCTTGCGGTGAAAATCATCTTTCTTTCAACCGCTTAACGATCTTGAGACCACTCCATAACTCATTCACCGCGCACACTTTCACATCAACCCATCCGTTTGGTAAAACAATTTCACGGATCACATCTTCCGTTATGTCGGTGTTCATCTTCGCAGACTTTTTGTACCAGGAGATCCAGATTATGGCCGTAGGAGCCAGTTTTTCGATGAGGGTATCGAACTGCTTTTGCAGGTCCTTTTTTGCAGTCGCGAAAATATGTACGAAGTCGGCCGGGACCGTTTTTACCACCTGTTTCCGGATATCTGCCTGCAGGATCTGCGCATAATCCGGGGGCGGATTGACCAGTAAAATCTTCATATCAGGCTTGATACCCAGCTTCTGTAAAAGGGGCGTTCCGGAGTAACCAGCGGTTGCCATAACGGGCTGTTTGGGTTAAAAAATGCAGAAATGCACATCAAATTCACGCCAATCCGGGTGTTATCCACAGCAATTCACATGATATAAGGGTTCGTGCGGGTGAAATCACTTCAAACCCTTATCCCTATTGCATTACGCGTCAATCAATTGTGTGGATAAATACAAATTGCCCATTTTGAAGTTAAAAGTGGGAAAAAGTGTTATTTTGTGTCAACAAGTGGTAATCTTGGAAATATTTATTCACTTATGAACGGTTTTCACGGCGAATATGAGGCTACGGTTGATGCGAAAGGTCGCTTCCTGCTTCCCGGCGGACTGAAAAAACAGTTGCCGGAAGGGGAAACGCGTTTCATCCTCGCCCGTGGTTTTGAAAAATGCCTCACGCTATATCCGTTTAAAAGTTGGGAATTGATCATTTCCAGGATCAGCCAGTTGAATGATTTCGACCCCAAGGTACGTCAATTTCGCCGCCAGTTTTTGGGAGGTGCTACGGAAGTGGAACTCGATTCTGCCAACCGTATGCTGCTTCCCCCAACGCTGCGGGAATTTGCCGGACTC
Organism: Chitinophagaceae bacterium; assembly: GCA_031424835.1. Taxonomy (GTDB): domain Bacteria; phylum Bacteroidota; class Bacteroidia; order Chitinophagales; family Chitinophagaceae; genus Sediminibacterium. The sequence continues at coordinate 1,313 of JANPIE010000066.1, read as the reverse complement.
GGTAAGGACATCGTCCTCGCCGCCGCATTGGACCGATTCGAAATCTGGGATGCCGGTAAGTACAAACAGCTCTTTGAGGATTTCTCACCCGATGCCTTTAGCAGCCTGGCGCAGGAAGTGATGGCGGACAAAATTTGAAAATGAGACAATTTGAAAATTTGAAAATAGGGAAGCAGAAACACCCGCTTTTCAAATCCCCGTCTCCTTTCAGGTTTCAAATTATCAAATTTTCAAATTATCAAATTTGACAAATTATCATGTCCCCGTCCTCTACCAGGAATCTTTAGCTGGCCTGGCCATTAAACCCGATGGCGTGTATGTGGATTGCACGTTTGGCGGTGGTGGTCACAGCAGGGGCATACTTGAGCAACTGGACAAAAATGGAAAACTGTTTGCCTTCGACCAGGATGCAGACGCCCAGCATAACCTGCCCGCAGATGATCGCGTGGTTTTTGTTGCGCAGAATTTCCGGCACCTGCAACGCATGCTGCGTTTGCACAAAGTATCGGAAGTGGATGGCATACTGGCCGATCTCGGCGTTAGCAGTCACCAGTTCGATGAAGGTGACCGTGGGTTTTCTACCCGCTTCGCCGGTCCGCTTGACATGCGCATGGATAGGCGGCAGGCAAACACTGCCGCCGACATCATACGTAGTTACAGCGAACAGCAACTGCACAGGATGTTTGAACAATATGGAGAAGTAACCAATTCCAAAACATTGGCCAAACATATTGTACACGAAAGAAAACACCTGCAGTTTGCAACCATCGAACAGTTCAAGGCCCTCATTAGTCCCGTGGTGAAAGGAAATCCCAATAAGTACCTGGCACAGGTATTCCAGGCTTTGCGAATTGAGGTGAATGATGAGATGGGCGCGTTGAAAGACATGCTGCAGCAGGTTCCTGCTGTGCTGAAAAAAGGTGGCCGTGTTGCCATCATCACCTTTCATTCCATAGAAGACAGGGTAGTGAAGAATTTCTTCCGCCAGGGGAGTTTTGACGAAACGCCTGATAACCCCTTTTTGCCTGTAACGAAAGAGGAAGTGTTTAGAATCATAACAAAAAAACCGGTTACCGCTTCAGAGGAAGAATTGAAAAGAAATACAAGAAGCAGGAGTGCAAAGTTGAGAGTGGCAGAGAGAGCGTGAAACGTGAGACGTGAATCGTGAGTCGTGAGGGGAAGAAGGGACTTCATTTACTCACGCCTCACGATTGTCGATTCACGATTGGAAAAGACAATAAATATAAAAGCATAACCATGCCAATGGCAGATGAAACAAAAAATAGCACAACCAAAAATCCATTGAAAGGGAT
>JANPIE010000065.1:0-40181 GCA_031424835.1 Chitinophagaceae bacterium | reverse complement strand
ATTTTATTTATCAAAGGCGGACAGATCGTAGACAAGCAGATAGGCGCTGTGCCAAAATCTGTGTTGGATAAGAAGATACAGGCGCATATTTAATTGCTGCGGAAAAGTATTGTGAAGGAGCCTTTTTTGGGCTCCTTTTTTTATGCTGGCTACCTAATACAAATAGTGGATTAGGGATAAATAGCCCCATCACATTGTGCAGTACCTCGTGTTGCTTTTTTACAGCGGCCGGATTGTCACCGGAATAGTCGCCCCGCAATTTTCTGTGTATTCTGTGCCTTTGTGGTGAAGCCTTCGCAATAATGGCGTAGAAAGCTTCACCACAGGGCCACGGAGCGCACAGAATTTAACAGCGCTATCGCCACCTGGATTTTTGATATAGTAAGGGGCAGTTCTTATTTCGCAATCAATGATGCATATTCTGCACCAGGCCCGGACTGTGTTTGTGCCGGAAAAGAAGTGCAAAGAAAACCGTGATGAATAAAGAATAGATGGAGAATACCAGCCAGATACCATGCCAGTCCTTGCTTCCGTCTGGGAGTATATAGAATTTATCAATCATCCAGCCGCTCATTACACTACCCATGATGGCACCAAATCCGTTTGTCATCATCATAAACAGACCCTGTGCCGAGGACCTGATTTCCGGATCCGTTGTTGTTTCCACAAAGAGGGATCCAGAAATATTAAAGAAATCAAAAGCCATCCCATAAACAATATTGGAGAAGATAATCATCCACAAAAACCCTTCCGGGTTTCCAAATGAAAAGAGTCCAAACCTAAGCACCCACGCAAACATAGAAATCAGCATTACTTTTTTTATGCCGAATTTTTTCATGAAAAACGGGATAGCAAGAATGAACAGTGTTTCTGATATCTGGGAAATGGAGATGATCATGGTAGAATACTTCACCACAAATGAGTCGGCATAGGCGGGTATTTTCTCAAAATCTTTCAGGTAGGTGTCGCCATACATATTGGTAAGCTGTAGTGCGGCCCCCAGCAACATGGAAAACAAAAAGAAAACGGCCATCTTATAATTACCCAGTAATTTAAAAGCGCGCAAACCTAAGTTGTCAATCCATGAGCCCGATGCGCGGCCTTTATTTTGGGGTGGACATTTCGGTAAGAACAAAGCATAGATTCCTAATAAAATAGCAAAAACACCCGCTATATAAAATTGATTTGCATTTACCGCCTGGCCCGTTACCGAAGCAATTTTTTCGCCCAACACCTTACCGGCAGCTAATGGCGATTGGGGGTCACTTACGAGATTTGTGATCCACATGGCCGCAATAAACCCGATTGTGCCGAACACCCTGATGGGCGGAAACACTTTCACCACATCCATCCTGTTATCAATCAATATGCGGTATGAAAGTGAATTGGATAGCGAAATGGTGGGCATATAAAAACACATACTCAGCAACAGCACCCAGAAAAAAGTATCCGGAATATCAATGAACGGTAAAATGAATAATGTAATACCATACAATATGTGCAGGAGCGCATAAAGTTTTTCCGCATTCAGCCACCTGTCTGCAATGATGCCGATTAACGGGGGCATGAGCAAGGACCCCAGGCCTAGCGTGGAGAAAACGGCCCCAAACTGGGCGCCGGTCCAATGTTTAAACCCAAACCCGTACGAGCCTAAGGTAGTTAGCCATGCACCCCAGACAAAAAATTGTAAAAAGCTTAAAACGGTCAGTCTAAGTTTTATTGACATACAGTTTATTTATAATTGAACAAACCGGGTGTTTTTCAGGTTATTACCGTTGATCTGTCACACCCCGGTCGTATGCCCACAGGTACAAGATTGCAACTGAGACGAATCTAAGTAAAATTCGCGAACAAAACCGACTGAAGGAGGGCCTGCATTTTTGGAAACCGCGTCAATATAATTACAGGCGTTTTACATTTCATACTTAATTTTGCCCAATGACAAATGGCATCTCAGACCCATCCGCTATTGTAGCCGCTACCCATGATCCGCAGCTTGCGCTTGTAGGCGAAAAAATACTCCGTAAAGAACGGATCTCATTTGAAGATGGTGTTACACTTTTTGAAAAAGGCTCTCTGGCCTGGCTTGGCGCAATGGCCAACTGGGTTCGTGAACAAAAGCATGGCAATAAGACCTATTTCAACCGAAATTTTCATATAGAGCCCACCAATGTATGTGTATTCTCCTGCAGCTTCTGCTCCTATTCACGCCTGTATGCCAACCGGGAAGAAGGCTGGGAACTAAGCGTGGAGCAGATGATGCATATCGTGAAGAGTTATGATGGCAAGCCGGTTACCGAAGTACATATTGTGGGCGGTGTTCACCCGAAAATGAATATGGAATTTTTTATCGGCTTGTTAAAGGCGATAAAGGCCCATAGGCCTGATCTGCATATCAAGGCATTTACACCGGTGGAACTGGACTACATGTTCAAAAAAGCGAAACTCAGTATTGAAGAAGGCATGCGGCAGGCACATGAAGCGGGACTGGATTCCTTGCCGGGTGGTGGCGCTGAAATCTTCGCACCCGAAATTCGTAAACAGATCTGCGAAGACAAGGTGGATGCAGACGGATGGTTAGCCATCCACCGCGCAGCGCATAAACTGGGTATGCATAGCAATGCAACTTTGTTGTATGGCCATATTGAAAAATACCATCACCGCATAGATCATATGGAGAGGCTGCGGCAACTCCAGGATGAAACAGGTGGTTTCAATACTTTTATCCCGCTCAAATTCCGAAACAAAGGAAATGATATGAGTCATATTCCCGAATCTACCGTGGTGGAAGATATGCGCATGTATGCCGTTGCAAGACTTTATCTCGATAATTTTCCACATATCAAAGCCTATTGGCCAATGCTGGGCAGGCAGAATGCACAACTAACACTCGCATTCGGCGTAAACGATATCGACGGCACCATTGACGATTCCACAAAGATCTATTCAATGGCCGGCAGCGAGGAACAAAGTCCAAGTATGAACACTGAGCAACTCGTTTCACTGATCAAGCAGGTGAAAAGACAACCCGTGGAGAGAGGAACGTTGTACAATGAGATCAGAGACTACTCGGAAGTTTCGTTTGCAGAGAGTGAAGCGAACTGAATATACAAAGCCGGCGACCATCATCCCTTAACGTAAATTTCTCTGCGAAACCTCCCCGTTCTCCGCGGTTAGCTTACGATCACAAAATTCAGACAGTCTGAACCTGGTGGTTTTTTCCTACCGCAGAGAACATGAGAACGGAGAGGTTTCGCGGAGGATGAACTACTTCCGGGCATCTTTACCGGTGGGTAGTAGTATTAATCGCAAGGTTGTATCGTTTGTGAAATAACTCACTGCCCAGTTGATGAAGACAATCAGTTTGTTTTTTACATTGAGAATGAGCATCAGGTGAAGGAACATCCACACAAACCAGGCAAGTCGTCCCTGGAAACTCATGAAGGGTAGATCAACCACGGCTTTCCGTTTTCCTACCGTAGCCATGGTTCCGGGGTTTTTATACCTGAATTTTTCGAGAGGTTTGTGTTTGAGCAGATTTTGAAGGTTACGGGCCGTATTTTTTCCCTGTGCATTGGCAACATTTGCGAGCTGCGGGTGACCTTTTGGAAATTCAGGCGTTTCCATATAGGCAATATCACCAATGACAAAAACATTTTCTGATCCTTCCATCCTGTTATAGGCATCCACTTTGATGCGGTTGCCCCGTACAAGCTTTTCTTTGTCAACGCCGGGCGGCACATTACCCATTACACCTGCGGCCCAGATAAGTGTATGCGTGGGGATACTCCTTCCGTCCTTAAGTTTAACGGTTTGGCCGTCATAATCTTCCACCAGGGCGTTGGTCCAGACATTGACCCCCATTTTTTCGAGGTATTCCTGCGATTTTGCCTGTGAGGCTTTACTCATAACGCCCAGGGTTGCATTACCGGCTTCCACCAAATAAACATTGAGGCGGGAGAAGTCCATATCAGGATAATCTTTCGGGAGTATGTTTTTTTTGAGCTCGGCCAGGGAGCCGGATAACTCAACACCTGTGGGCCCCCCACCCACTACCACTATGTTCATGATTGCGGGTAAAGCTTCAGGTGTGGCAGATAAGGCATCCTCAAAATTCATCAGGATCCTGTTGCGCAGGGTGATGGCTTCCGTGGTAGACTTCATGGGGAATGCGAACTGCTCTATATTCTTATTGCCAAAATAATTCGTGGTACAGCCTGTCGCGATCACCAGGTAATCATACGGAAAATCACCGGCATCAGTGATAACCTTTTGCTGCGATGCATCAATGTTGGTTACCCTCGCCAATCTTACATGCACGTTACTTTTTTTCTGGAAAACTTTGCGCAAGGGAAAAGAAATGGAACTGGGCTCCAGCCTGCCGGTAGCCACCTGGTATAATAAGGGCTGAAACTGGTGAAAATTATACTGGTCGATCAGCGTAATATCGTAATCGGATCTGCGAATCCTTTTTGCAAGCTGCAGACCCGCAAAACCAGCGCCAAGGATGACTACCTGTTTGTTGGCCACGGTGTTTTTTGTTTTAAATGTTGAATGTTAAGTGTTAAATGAAAAGCGGTAGTATTTGTTTTAAATGTTGAATGATAAATGTTAAATGAAAAGCATAAAAAATCATTCCAACACAACCATTACATTCAACATTAATAATTCAACACTTAACACAATCCATTTGTCATTCAACACTTAACACAATCCTCAGCATTCCGGCAAACTCAGGGGAACATGTATGGCTAAGCCGCCGTCTGCGGTTTCTTTGTATTTGCTGTTCATGTCGAGGGCAGTGTCCCACATGGTCCTGATCACTTTGTCCAGGCTTACGATGGCATAATCCGGCGAACTTTGTAATGCGAGTTGAGAGGCGGTGATGGCTTTGATGGCCCCCATGGTATTCCGTTCAATGCAGGGTATCTGCACCAGGCCGCCTATGGGATCGCAGGTAAGTCCGAGGTGGTGCTCCATTGCAATTTCAGCCGCCATCAGTGCCTGTCTTTGTGTACTACCCAGCGATTCCGTTAACGCTGCTGCGGCCATTGCAGAGGAAACTCCTATCTCTGCCTGGCAGCCTCCCATCGCGGCAGATATGGTTGCACCTTTTTTAAATATGCTGCCGATCTCGGAAGCCGTTAACAGGAATCTGATGATTTTTTCATCTGTATACGCATCGCAGAAAATAATGTAATACAGCAATACGGCGGGTATCACACCCGCTGCGCCATTGGTGGGTGCCGTTACCACCCTTCCAAAAGATGCGTTCTCTTCATTCACCGCCAGTGCAAAACAGCTTACCCAGTCGAGAATGTATTGAAATCCATTGCCGCCATTTCTAATGCAGGCCATCCATTCATCAAACCCATTGTACTGCTGCCCTTTGATCAATTTTTTATTGAGGTCATACGCCCTTCGCCTAACCTGGAGTCCACCTGGCAGTTCCCCCTGTGCATGGCAGCCGCGGTAGGTACACTCTTTCATGGCCCCCCAGATTTTCAATATGCCGTTACGGGTATCTTCCTCTGTGCGCCAGGCAGTTTCATTTTCCATCACCACCTCATGTATGGCCATTCCTTTCATGCACCAATGCAGAAGCTCATCTGCTGTATTGATAGGAAACGGAAGGTCAACACTGTGTTTGCCGGTACCATTCTCTCCTTCTTTCACCACAAATCCGCCGCCAACTGAATAAAATGTTTCGCTCCAGTTATCACCGTTTTTTGTTTCTATCAGGAAAGACAGTCCGTTGGGGTGGAATGGGAGCGATTCTTTGTAGAGAAATTTCAAATCTTCCTGTATGATGAAAGGTATCCATTCCTCACCCCCAAGTTTCAGTTTTTGTTCGTTGCTGATTGCCCTGATCTTTGGAGTAATCGAATTTACATCGATGGTTACCGGGTCCTCGCCGCTAAGCCCCATCAGAACCGCGATATCTGTTCCGTGGCCTTTCCCCGTTTTGGCCAGCGAACCATACAACAATACGGTTATAGACGAAACCTGGCCGGGCACCGATCTTTTCCGGATGGTCTCCACGCATCGCAAAGCGGCGCGCCAGGGCCCCAATGTATGTGAGCTGGATGGGCCCACACCGATCTTGAACATATCGAATACAGAAATGGGTTCATGCGGCATAGTGCAAAGGTAGTTTGAAAGCGCAATCGCCCAATGGTGAATTAAGCTGCGGCTGGCCCGGCGAAATGCCATTGACCCGCTATTCTTCAGTCAGAAATTCAATGACAGGAAAAACTGGTGAATAAGTGCGTCATTACAACTAACATGTGTTTGGAGAGTTTTCCCGAACTTCCGCCCCCGAAACCCATTCCATCATCCATATTTACAATTTACCATTACTATGCAGCTTTCTTCGTTGTTAGACAGGTTTAATGAACCGGAAACCCTTAAAATGGCCAAGTTAGGCCGTGAATTACGCGCACAGGGCGTTGATGTGATTGATCTGAGCCTGGGTGAACCAGATTTTGATACCCCGCAACACATCAAGGATGCGGCCATTAAAGCCATCAACGATAACTGGAGCCACTATACACCGGTACCCGGTTTCCTTGACCTGCGGGAGGCGGTTTGCACAAAACTGAAAAGAGACAATAACCTCGATTATAAACCTGAAAACATTGTTACATCAACCGGCGCCAAACAGAGCCTGGCCAATGCCATACTTGCCCTGGTGGATGAAGGTGATGAAGTGATCATTCCCACACCTTACTGGGTAACCTATTCTGAATTGGTAAAGATTGCCAGGGGTAAAGTGGTGGAGATCCGCACTTCGGTTGAACAGCATTTTAAACCCACACCTGCCCAGGTGGAAGCCGCGATTACAGACAGAACCAAAGTTTTTATGTTCTCCTCACCCTGTAATCCATCCGGTGCCGTATACAGCAAAGCGGAACTGGAGGGGTTGGCAGTTGTATTCAGAAAATATCCCAACATAACCATACTGGCCGATGAAATTTATGAGTACATCAACTTTGTTGGCAAGCATGAAAGCATTGCACAATTTGATGACCTGAAAGAGCGCGTGGTACTGATCAATGGATTGAGCAAAGGCTTTGCGATGACTGGGTGGAGACTCGGTTACATTGCGGCCAATGCTACTATCGCAAAAGCATGCGAGAAATTGCAGGGACAATTCACCAGCGGAACAAATTCCATCACACAGAAAGCAGCGGTGGCTGCATTAACCGGCGATCTGCGCCCCTCGCAGGCCATGACAGAAGAATTTACCAGGCGCCGCGAAAGAACATTGGCATTGGTGAATGAAATACCGGGCTTCAAATGCTTTGCACCGGAAGGCGCATTTTATGTGTTTCCGGATATCAGTGCATACTATGGAAAATCCAACGGCATAGAAACCATAAAGAATGCAGCAGACTTTAGCATGTATCTTTTAAATACTGCGCATGTGTCTTCTGTAATGGGTGATGCTTTTGGGGAACCCCTCTGTGTTCGTTTTTCGTTTGCGAACAGTATGGAGAATATTGAACGCGCTTGGGGACGCATAAAAGAAGCACTCGCAAAATTGAAATAGAATTTTAGCCGCAGATTCGCAGATTGAATATTGAGAATCTGCGAATCTGCGGCTAATTTTATTTAGAGCCGGTAGCCACCCCCCCTTTTTTACTATCTACATTCACCGTATATTTTCCTCCGCCCTGCACAATCCATTTAACGGTAACCGCACCCATGCCGGGGATGTTCGGCACCTCAATTGTTTCAGGATTGTTCTTTTGTTCCGTAGTCAAATTCAGGTCGCGGTTTTCAACCTGCATGCCGGCTAAGACTTTGCCGGTGGTATTCAACGTAATATAGTCTGGCCGTTCAATTTTATTCTTTATATCCTGGCTGCTATGTGTTGGCATCAACCTTTCATTCGCAACAACTGCTGTCACTTCTTTCAATCCATCACCAAGGTCCTTCTCGGTAATTTCCTGCACAGATAATTTAGGTGTGGAAAAACAATGATAAATACTGAATGCCATGTTGCGGTGTGCGTCTGACTCCAGCAGGAAACCGGGGTGTGCCCTTCCAAAGTTCTTTTTGAAACCACCAATCTCAATCTTGCCATATTGCGGGTGATTGTATTCCTTCCATGCTATGAATGCATCCTGGAACAATAGATGCCTGTCAAATCCATAGGTCGGGTTATCAAAAGGATCGCGGGTTCCTTCTTTCATATACATCAGGAACGGCGTCCACAATTCATTTGAATAGGTATAGATTCCCCGTCCTGCATAAAACCAATCCAGTTCGCCGCCGTATGCAGAATACAGGTCCTTGTACACCACTAAATATTTGTAACCGGGTAACAACTCCTCTCCTTTTTTGCCGATTGCATCATACACCAGCAGATCCTGTGAATTATAGGTACCTACATCTTCCTGTCCGCCCGGCCCGCGCAGTATCATTCCGCCCGCATTGTGAAATGATTGTGCTGCAGCGATGTTGGGATGTTTGAAAACAAACTCCATAACTGCCCTGTTCTCGGGAAATGAGAATGGATATTTGTAGGCGCCATTCTGGATATAGTTTGGCTGCCATCCCCATCCCCAATCGCGGTTGGGATCATACTCGAACGTATAGCCATCTTCATTCACTCTACCGTCACCGTCATTATCAATGCCCTCAATACCCAGTAATTCATAATCACCTTTTTCATCCGCACCTACCTGCACCATATTTCGTGGATCCTTTGGGTCGGCTTTGTAACGTCCATTCGGAGATTTGCGGCGCATTAGGCTGATGTTGCCATCACCATCGAGGTCGTCATAAGTGTCTTCATTAACCTGTCCATCGCCGTCATTGTCAACCGGTAACAAACCGGAACGGGGCGAACTTCCGGTATTGGGCTGGTGCACATAACTGTCCCTGCCGTCAGGATTAATGGTGGGAACGATATAAAAGACCTTGTCGGCCAGTAGCTCCTGTATGAATTTGGTATCACCAAATGATTCCGTCAGGTACCAGGCAGTGTACATGGCAAACTCCGCACCCTGTATTTCGTTCGAATGGATATTTCCATCGATGTACATACCTGGTTTTTTATCAGGATTTCCTTTCCTGAAATCCGTAACGGTAAGACACCAGAGGTCGCGACCCTGGTATGATTTGCCAATTGACTGTAACCTGGCAAGATCCGGGTGCGCCGCCGCAATTTTTTTCAGTATCTCCCCAATACCCGCATGGTCATAATAGCGGTTCCATACCACGTTCACTTTGGGATTTACGGGTGAGCCCGCCGCTTTGAAAACCTGTTCCGCACTCTGTGCAAAGCCTGATCCGCCCGCGGCAAGTAACAGTAGTGTGACGAAGGATCTTATTATACGTTTCATAAAATCTTTGTTTAATTAGAGGGTGATATCTATATTTTTGGTTCCTGCCGTTGGGCAGCCTGCTTCAATAACCAGTTTTCCTGTGCCCTTGATCAGCCAACTGAACGACTGGCTCGCATTCGCTTCCAGCGCATTCAACAGGAAAATTTTTCGTCCGCCGATTATCTCCTGGCCATTGGTAACGACCCCTACTTTTACTTTTTTGATAAAATAACTTCGTTCTCCCAGTTTGCTATGGGTTGACAGGGCGCCGCGGTTGATGACATCAAGACTTACACGCGTTAACCCATTGCTTAATTTTTCGGTTTTCACATTCGTGATATCGATCGATGCCTGTTGTTCCGCAAGTTTGACAAGAAAATCCGTGTGTTTTTTTACCAGCTCAGGTACCAGCCTGTACGGTGGATTGATCAGTACAAAGGGGTCGAGCCCGCCTGCTTCCACTTTCTGGTTGGGGTAATCCGGGTGCGAAACCGTTTTCCATTCGGAAAATGTTTGTGTAATACCCTGCTGCTGCGCCCAGCGAAGGTAGTTAGCTGAAGGATCCTCGAGGGTGAACGCTTTCTCTTTTTTGGCCGTATCCGGTTTTGCTTTAGGCACCCACCATCCCGGTGTGCTGAAACTGTATCTCGCATAGTGGTAGTAGCCCCACGACAAAAGATCGCCGCCACCTGCAGACGCCTTTGGTGCCTCTTTAAGACCCGTCACTTTATTGTAGAGTTCACTTACCATGCCATTCACTTTGGCATCGGGTTCCAGGTAGCCGGCGAGTATCCTTTCCCTTGCCGCCAATGCATTGTAAGCGATTGGCGTAGAAAGGTTGTTGTTGCTGCCGAAACTGACTACGGCATACACATTGAATGCATCGTATAAAAAATCCAGCAAGGCGCGTGATTCTTTTTCACTGACAGGAAAATCACCTGCACCGGCACCGAAAGTGTTGTGTTTGTAGGTAAGGTTTTTGTTGAGTGCAATTCCACCGGGCCCATCTTCATTCAACTGGCCGTCTTTGTCATTATCTATCCCCTCGGTAAGCAACAGGTATTTTCCTTTTTCTCCTTTGGCGGCATCCGCTTTTACGAGCACGCGTGCATCATCGGGATGCAGCTTATAATCACCTATCGGCGATTCCACACGTAGGAAAGTGATCTTACCGTTCCCGTCGAGGTCGTCAAACCCGTCTTCATTTGTTTTTCCATCCCGGTCATCGTCTGTTTCCGTGGCGTTACCGCTACGTTCATATTTTAGCCGGGAAAAATATTGCTCCATTCCATCAGGGCTCATATTGGGGAATACATAATAAGTGGTACGTGCAAGCAGGTTTCTGATGCTGTCGGTGCCACTGCCCTTTAATAAATTTTCGGCAAAGCCTATCGCTAGTTCTGTCCCGAGCAAATGATTGCCTTCCACACCACCTATTACCGCGATGGCAGGTTTACCGGTAACATTTCCGGATCCAATGGTAAGCAGCCAGATATCATGGCCACCGGGCGTTTTGGTTAAGGAACGCAGGTTGGTTAGGCCCGGGTAAGCCGTAACAAGCGCCTGCAGCCGGCTTGACTGTGTAGAAGTGTTGCTGTATTCCTGGGCCTGCAGCGTTACATGCAGGAAGGTTAGCAGCGTGAGGAAAATGATTCGTCTCATTCAGTAAGTTTTAGTTTTTAAATATAACATGAATGATTGTTCCCTTTGCCTTTGTGTAAAAAAAATCATCCTTCCAAAATGCGCAGCAGGGCATGACGGTAAGTACAGAAAACCCATCTTTGCAAATATGAGTGAAGAAGTCAAGCTCAACATGTTCCGTAACCGGCTTAGCAAGGTATACAAACACCGGTCAAAGCAGGCCCGTAGGCAAAACCTGGCCTGTTACAGGGTTTATGACCACGACCTGCCTGAGTTTCCTTTCTGCATTGAATTGTATGAAGACAAACTTTACCTGGCGGAATACCTGCGCCGGCACGGGATGACCGACGAAGAACACGAGGCATGGCTGGATGGTTGTTTGCAGGTGATCAATGAATTAACCGAAATACCGGTGAGCCAAATGTACGTTCGCCAGCGAAAACGGATGTCGCACCGGGATGGCCAGTATGAGAAAATGGACCAGAAACAGGAATTTTTTACCGTGCTGGAAAATGATTTAAAGTTCCAGGTAAACCTGACTGATTATTTAGATACGGGGCTTTTTCTTGATCACCGCATTACGCGCGCAATGGTAAAAGATAGCTGTAAGGATAAGCGTGTGCTCAATTTATTCTGCTATACGGGTTCGTTCTCGGTATATGCCGCCGCGGGTGGTGCGGCTTCAGTTGATTCAGTGGATCTTTCAAAGACCTACCTCAACTGGGCCGAGGATAATTTTGTTATCAACCGGTTTAAAGATCCTGCGCGTTACCATTTTATCCATGCAGATGTAAAACAGTACCTGAAAACATTGCCTGCTGAAAGATTTGACCTGGTGATTATGGATCCACCCACCTTCAGCAACAGTAAGCGGATGAAAGATTTCCTCGATATCCAACGTGACCATGTGGAGTTATTGAATGATGTACTGGCGGCCACTACTATAGGGGGCACGATTTATTTCAGTACCAATTTTACAAGGTTTGTAATGGATGCTGAAAATATCAGGGCCACCGAAATAAAAGACATTACACGTGCTACTACCCCTTTTGATTTTGAAGGAAAGCTGAAACGCTGGTGTTACCGGATCACTAAGTGATAGCAGGAAATAACGAAACGAATTTTTATTAATAATACAGCCGTCTCATTCCGCATCACCTGGTTGAAAAACTATCCAGAACATAGGTTCGTGAAACAAGCCTGCTTTGATAATGATAACTGATGCTGAAAGCTTCAGTGGTGGAATCGGGTGCATAGTAAATGATGAGCGCATATTCCCGGCCCTTTATCCCGCCTTTCCATACTTCCTTTGTAGAATCGGCCATCACAGGGTTGCCTAAATAACCATGCACGGTGGTGCGGGTTTGGAGCATGGGTACCCTGTTCCATTTTGAAGGGATGGTATACGTTGCAGTTTTCGGGACCAGCCAGTTAAAGATCAATGCATAAAAGGCCCACGCAATGAGTAGAACCGGGATCAGGTATAAAAAGAATCTGCGCAGGAATTTCATTAATTAATGATTGTCGTAAAACCCAGCTGGTACAGTGTAAAGTATTGTCAGGTTTCACCCTTAATTCATAGATAACAATAGAAAATAGCTTATTGTCAATAGTACTTAACTCTGCGAAGGGATTTTTCTGGGTTTTTATGACTAGATTTTGTGAATCAGGCATTGAAACCATAATCCCGTTCCACTTTGCTGATACGGGTTTTATAATTTGCATACCACTGCTCTCTTCCTTTTTTCTGCGCCAGCAAATGTTCGGTATTTTGCTTCCACTGCCGGATGGATTCAAGGTTTTCCCAGTACGAAACAGTGATGCCTACGCCTTCCCTCGCCGACTCATGGCCCAGGTATCCGGGTTGTTGCTGCGCCAGTTCCACCATTCGCCCGGCAGTGGCTTCATAGCCTTCAGCAACGTCCGTTCTTTCAGAGGTAAATATTACCGCGTAATAAGGCGGCGGGGGTGTTTTGGCGATCATATATTTTCCAGGTTGTTTTTGGTAAATGCATTCAGGGTGTTTCCTGTATTTACTGTACCGGCGGGTTCAAACAGCATCACCCATACTTCTTCTGCTGCATTCGGGCGGTGCTCCACTCCTTTTGGCACCACCAGGAAATCACCCACCTGCAATGGTATATCTTTGTCGCGGAGTTCCATTACAAAACTCCCTTTCACCACGTAAAACAATTCGTCTTCTTCGTCATGTTGGTGCCAGGTAAAAGGCCCCTGGAACTTTACCAGTTTTACTTGCTGGCCATTCAGTTCGCCAACAATCCTGGGGTTCCAGTAATCGCTGAACTGGCCAAATTTTTCAAGCAGGTTCACTTTTTGCATACGCGGTTTTTTGTTTCGATTCACCCAGGAAACGCTCGTGAAGCGCAAGCACCTGGGGAATCAGTAATTTTTGTTCATCATTCAAAACCACGAAATCACAAAGGCGCATTTTGATCTCTTCCTGGATTTGCCGGTCCATACGGGTCAGCACTTCCTCCCGCGTAACGCCATCGCGATCCATCACGCGTTGTATGCGCAGTTGCTGCGGAGCATATACGCCCACCATGTAATCGATTCCGTCGGTTGAGCCGGCTTCAAAAAATAGCGCGGCCTCCTTCACTACATAAGGAGCGGGTTGCTTCCTGGCCCAGCTATCTGCGGCAGCAATCGCCGCGGGGTGTACCAGGGCATTCAATATTCCGAGTTGGAAAGGGTTGTTAAAAACGATAGATGACAGGTATTTTCTGTCGAGTTGACCATCGCGGTACGCGGCAGGCCCAAACCGGGCAATAATGGATGCCCGTAACCCGGGGTCATGCTGCATCAGGTATTTCGATTCTCTATCGGCATCAAATACCGGTATACCCAGCACGCTGAAGATACCTGCAACCGTGCTCTTACCGCTGCCAATACCGCCTGTGAGACCTATACGCATGTAGGCAATTTACTTACAAGATACAGTGTAAGTGAGGTAAAAAGTACGAAGTATGAAGGACGAAGTACGAAGTAAGAAAGGGCTGAGCTATTGGGTGGTTTGTACTTCGGTACTACCGCTTAAAGCAAAACCGGGTGATTTTGTCACCCGGCTTATTCTTACAATAATGTATAAGCAGCTTACTTGGTTGCTGCTGCCGCCTTATTCAGCTGGGTTGTCCACTCCATGCTGATAGATGATTTTTCAATTTTCAGGTAGCTGCCGGGGCTCACTTCCAGTTGGATGGTGCCATCCTCGTTTATCTTATTCACAGCACCATGGATACCCGCAATGGTAACCACTTTATCGCCTTTCTGCATATTCTCTGTAAATTTCTTCTGCTCCTTGGCTTTTTTAGCCTGCGGGCGGATCATAAACATCCAGAATACAAGGATGATACCGCCCATGAGTAATAGTTGTACCATTCCACCACCACCGGGGCTTGCCTGTAATAAAACTGCATTCAGTGTAAACATTGGTTGTTGTTTTTATTTTTTATGATTGATTAGCGTGTTCAGGTTCTCTTATCGGAGCCGGTAAAGATACGCCTATCCTGACGGCCGCAAGGGGTCAGGCTTTATTCTTAAAATTTACTTTCTGAATCTTACCCGCGTCCATCATTTCCTTATGAATATTATCCAGTATGCCGTTTACAAACTGCCCGCTTTGCGGCGTGCTGTAATCCTTGGCAAGGTCAATGTATTCGTTAATGGTTACCTTGGTAGGGATCGTTTCAAAATACAGCAGTTCGCATACGCCCATACGCATTAACACCATATCCAGCACAGCGATCCTTTCCGAATCCCAGTTCTTTAACTTGGGTTTGATCAGTTCCGCACAATATTCCTTTTTTTCTATGGCGGTGGTGAGGAGCATCCGAGCAAAATCCCATTTTTCGGTGCTGATCATTTCCTGCAGGTTATAACCGGAGGGTTTCTGGATATAATTCATTACCAATTGATCCATCATATCCCCGTCATCATCCCAGTTGGGAAACTGTTCTTCCAGGTGACTGGTAAACAATTCATCGGGAAGCATCAGTTGCGTAAAAATAAGTTTGATGATCTCTTTTTCCTTCGCTTTTTCCCGGCCCTGTTCCGCAATATACTGCTGGTACTTTTCTGTAGCCGTTAGTGCTTCGTATATTTTTTTTACCAGGTCCTTGTCTATCCTTTTTTCGGGGTGATCATGCTCAATTGCTTTGCGGTAAGACGGGTTTTCCAGTATCTGCCAAAGAAACTCATTCCCGGCTATCTTGGTGTTTACATTGAGGTCATCTTCTGAGGGAAGATTACGGGAGGCCCGCTTTTTGGCGCTGGTTTCCGCATACCTGGCCACTTCCGTAATAAAATAGAGCAGGTACACAAATAATTCACGGCTTTTATCCAGTTGTTTCTGCAGTGTATCTACTGGTCTTGCAAAGGCGGCCGCACTGTCAGCAGCTTCTATCATATAGAGTAGCTGCATCACTTTCACACGTATATTTCTTCTGCTGATCATCTGGTAAGAACTTATTTCGAGCGGCGAAGGTATTATATAAACAGTCCCGTGCAAAAAAATACCCGTTCGGGAACGAACGGGTCTCAACCTTGATACAACCCTGCTAAAAGGGATATCGTATATAAATTCTACTGCTAACTATCCGCAGCTACCTAATCCATGATATCATCTACGGTTTTGTATAACACACGGTTTTCCAAAAAGTTCTTTTTTTGATAATTCTGTTCCCCTCGCTCAAAATGGGGTTGGCAAGAACCGGTAACCCGATCCTTTCGTACCTATAGGCATCAGCAAACCAAAGGTTGATAATGATGGTTAGGATACACCCGCTTATTCGCACACTGCTTTGTTCTTCTGCATTACTGGCCTGTTCCGCCATTATGAGCCAGGTTACCATAAGGGGAAAGGTAACAGATGCCCTGAGCCTGCAGCCCATTGAATCTGCTGCTGTATTTATACCCGGCAATTCTGCTTTAGCGCTGACCGATCAATACGGGCAGTTTACGCTGAAAATTGCTGACGTAAAAAAAGAACTCCGGGTAATCTGCGCAGGGTATGAAGCCGCATCCATTTCCCTTAACAGCAGTAGCGAAATCCAGGTGCATCTGCGTCCTGCCATAATCCGCCTGGATGAAGTTGTGGTATTGCGTTCCAGGCATGCCACACGTTTCAATACCCTGGCCAAAACCGACCTTGCCCTGAAAGCTGTAAAAAATAGCCAGGAACTGATGCGCGTAGTTCCCGGCCTATTTGTTGCGCAGCATGCAGGTGGTGGCAAAGCAGAGCAGATATTCCTCCGTGGATTTGATTGTGACCATGGAACGGACATACAGGTTACGGTGGATGGATTGCCAGTGAATATGGTTTCTCATGCCCATGGGCAGGGTTATGCCGATGCCCATTTTATCATTCCCGAAACGGTCAATAATATCGACTTTGGTACCGGTCCCTATTATACGCAGCAAGGTAACCTGAACACCGCAGGGTATGTTGCATTCAATACATTCACAAATATTGCCGGTAACCGCATCCAGCTTGAAGCAGGGCGGTTTAACAGCCACCGGGTGCTTGGTATGTTTGACCTGCTTACCAAGAACAAGGAAAAGCAAAGTGCCTATGTTGCGGCCGAGTTCAGTTACACCGACGGTCCAACGATCAGCAGGCAATATTTTAACCGGTTCAACCTTTTCGGCAAATACAATCTTGCCCTATCCCAGAGAACCCATTTCAGCGGTTCATTGTCTGCTTTCAAAAGTAGTTGGGATGCATCCGGACAGGTACCGGAAAGAGCCATTGAAAGCGGCATGATCGGCCGCTTCGGTTCAATTAACCCAACAGAAGGCGGTGAGACCGAAAGGTATAATGCCGTTATGCTCCTTACGCACAGGTTTAATTCAAATACAACATGGGAAAACCACGCTTATTATAGTAAGTACCGGTTCAACCTCTATTCTGATTTTAGTTTTTTCCTGAATGATCCGGTCAATGGGGACCAGATTAACCAGGCTGAGTCGCGCAACCTGTTTGGTTTTCAGTCGAAGATCACCAAACGCTACGCTTTTGGTAGCTGGTCGCTTAATTCGGTTTATGGTCTGGGCCTGCGGCATGATGCAACAAAAGACAGCCGTTTATCTCATGTGGTAGCGCGGAGGTTTCTCTCGGATAGAAAACGCGGCAACATCACCGAGACAAATGCATTTGCTTTTCTTCAGCAGCAACTGGGTGCCGGCAAATGGTTCATCGACGGAGGCATACGTGTAGACCAGTTAACGGCGATGTATTTTGACAAACTTGCCACATCCCAAAATTCAGCACAACAGCAAGCCATTGTTAGTCCCAAACTCAATATTCAGTACACGGTAAACCGGAATCTGCAGTTTTTTGCAAAAGCAGGAAAAGGGTTTCACTCCAATGATGCCCGCGTGATTGTGGCGAATGCCGGCCAACAGGTATTGCCTGCCGCATATGGCGGGGATTTGGGGTTGATTATGAAACCCAGTGCCGGATTGTTGTTTACCGTTGCGGTATGGTACCTGCAACTTGACCAGGAATTTGTGTACGTGGGCGACGAAGGAAATATTGAACCCGCGGGCAGAACAAGACGCGATGGCATCGATTTGCTGGCCCGTTACCAGTTCAATGATCACTGGTTTGCCAATGTTAACCTGAACCTCACCCGCCCCCGGGCGCTGGATGCCGCAAAAGGACAAAACCATATCCCCCTTGCACCTACAGCTACCAGCACAGGGGGAGTCTTTTACAAATCTACCTATGGCTGGAACGGCAGCCTCTCCTACCGTTATATCAGGAACCGCCCGGCCAATGAGGAAAATTCCATTGTGGCCAGGGGGTATTTCCTTACCGACCTTGCGCTTAATTATACTCAGCCCCGGTATGAGATCGGCCTGTTTGTGGAGAATCTTTTCAATGCCCAATGGAACGAGGCACAATTTGCTACTGAATCACGGTTGCGGACTGAGCCGGGTCCGGTAACGGAATTGAACTTTACACCGGGTACCCCGGTTTTTGGGCGGATAAAACTGGCTATTTGCTTCTGAATGGGCGATTCGAACGTCTTGCCGGCCGCTTGCAATAACGGATAACCCTGCGACGGGCAACTGGTGGCGGCAAACCCCTTATGAAAATTTGACACTGCCAGTCTGGGAAACTTCCCCCATCTTTGCGCCGTTTCTGACAGACTTTACAGGGTAAGCCGGCGCTGCGGACAGCTATGCTGAAAATTTGACCTGAAACGCCCGGCTGGCACAATAATCGCGGAAAGACTGTCATTGTTAACTCAATAAACAAAAAACCTATTACGTATGGCCAAAAAACTGAACGTTACTCCGCTACATGACCGAGTAATTGTTAAGCCTGCCGCTGCTGAAGAAAAAACAGCCGGCGGGATTATTATCCCCGACACTGCTAAAGAAAAACCTCAACGCGGCACGATCGTAGCTGCGGGCGCAGGTAAAAAAGATGAGCCCGTAACTGTAAAAGTGGGCGACACGGTATTGTATGGCAAGTATGCCGGTACTGAAATCCAGATCGAGGGCCAGGACCTCCTGATCATGCGTGAAAGCGATATCCTCGCGATCGTATAATTTGAAATTTGATCATGTGGCAGTTTGAAAATGGAATGTTCCAGGTTCAGCGACCATGAATTTCATTTTTTAAATTTTAAAATTCTCAAATTTTCAACTTAAAAAAACATGGCAAAGCAAATTTTCTTCGATATCGAAGCAAGAAATAAAATGAAAAAAGGCGTTGATACTTTGGCCAACGCTGTTAAAGTAACCCTCGGACCAAAAGGCCGTAATGTGGTTATTGAAAAGAAATTTGGTGCACCCCAGGTTACCAAGGATGGTGTAACAGTTGCCAAAGAAATTGAACTGGAAGACCCAATTGAAAATATGGGCGCCCAGATGGTGAAAGAAGTGGCTTCCAAAACCGCAGATATTGCAGGTGATGGTACTACTACCGCCACTGTTCTTGCACAGAGTATTATCAGCGAAGGTCTGAAGAACGTTGCGGCAGGTGCCAATCCAATGGACCTGAAGCGCGGTATTGACAAAGCCGTTGCCAAAGTGATCGATAGCCTTAAGGCACAGTCACAGACTGTAGGCAACGATTCTAAAAAAATTGAGCAGGTAGCTACTATTTCCGCCAACAGCGACAGCGAGATCGGGAAACTGATTGCCACTGCAATGGGTAAAGTAGGTAAAGAAGGTGTGATCACTGTTGAAGAAGCAAAAGGTACCGATACTACTGTTGACGTGGTAGAAGGTATGCAATTCGACCGCGGTTATATCTCTCCTTATTTCGTTACCAATAGCGAAAAAATGGAAGTGGAACTGCAGAATCCTTATATCCTGATCTACGACAAGAAGATCAGCACGATGAAGGATATACTTCATATCCTGGAGAAAGTTGCGCAAAGCGGCCGTCCGTTGCTGATCATTTCAGAAGACCTGGAAGGTGAAGCACTGGCAACCCTGGTGGTAAATAAATTACGTGGTACGCTGAAAGTGGCTGCTGTAAAAGCACCGGGCTTTGGCGACCGCAGGAAAGAAATGCTGAATGATATCGCGATCCTTACCGCCGGTATCGTTGTAAGCGAAGAACAGGGTTTCAAACTGGAGAATGCCGACCTTACCTATCTTGGACAGGCTGCTTCTGTTACCATTGACAAAGACAACACCATCGTTGTTGGCGGAAAAGGTAAAAAAGCAGATATCGTATCAAGGGTTAACCAGATCAAGGCCCAAATTGAAAATACAACATCTGATTACGATCGTGAAAAATTACAGGAGCGTCTTGCCAAATTAAGCGGCGGTGTGGCTGTACTGTATGTAGGTGCGGCAACAGAAGTAGAAATGAAAGAGAAGAAAGACCGTGTGGATGATGCCCTGCATGCAACAAGGGCTGCTGTAGAAGAAGGTATCGTACCGGGTGGTGGTGTTGCCTATATCCGCGCCGTTGAAAGCCTGGATAAGCTGAAAGGCGCCAACGAAGATGAAACTACCGGAATCCAGATTGTTAGAAGGGCTATCGAAGAGCCGCTTCGCCAGATCGTGATCAACAGTGGTATTGAAGGTTCTATTGTTGTACAGAAAGTTAAAGAAGGCAAAGCCGATTTCGGTTTCAATGCCCGCACAGAAGTATACGAGAACCTGTTTAAAGCGGGTGTGATCGATCCAACCAAAGTTACCCGTGTAGCATTGGAGAACGCGGCATCTATCGCTGCCATGTTACTCACTACTGAGTGTGTGATTGCTGATAAGCCAAAAGCTGAGGCGCCACATGCACATGGTGCACCTGACATGGGTGGAATGGGTGGTTATTAATCCGCAGCATTCACCGATAAAATATAAGGTCCCTGCCGCAGCAATGCAGCAGGGATCTTTTTTTTATGCAATTGGGTTTGTCTGGTACACCTTATGCATTCCCTTCACAATCTGGTATTGCGCCAGCCGGTAGGGCAGGATACTGAATGCGTATGGTTTTCCAGGACTACCCAGTGGGAAAAGGTTGATGGCAAGAAAAATATTCTGTACCATAAATAGTAATACTCCCGGTAAAAGCCAGTGCACCACCATCGTCCGGTAACGCAAACTGCCCTGCAGGTTAGCTGCCGTTGAGATCATCAGGCATACCGTTAATATTTCCTGTTGGCTCAGGAAACAGCATTCTTATCCGCCCCGTCAATGTACGCTTTTTGTATACCCTTCACAAACAGGTATTGTGCAAGCCCATAAGTGATCATAACCAGCACATATACGTCTTTGTTGCTGTTATAATGAAAGCGGTTGAGGGCGATTAGAGTATTCTCTGCTAAAAAAATAAATGCTCCCGGTATAAAATAAATGAGGGCTACCGCGCGGTACCGGTCGCTTGAGGCGATGTTCACTGCCAGTAAAACCATGATGGATACGGTACACATGTATACAATGATGGGCACCTTATAACTGCCCATACTATTGCCAAGAAAATAGCAGATACCGTAACCTGCCATGCAAAGCAGTACCAGCACGGATACTAAAGGTAAAATGGTTGCACGGCGCAATGGATTAAGGTGCAGAAAAGCGAGGCTGTAACAGAGATTCATCATCATAAAAATGATCATGCCGCTCAGAAAAAAAGTATCGTTAATGGAGATGAGCAATACATCACCGAAGAGCGCCAGAAACAGGCCCACATAAAAAATAAACTTCCCCCATGGATTTCCGATATTATTATCATTCAACAACAGGAAGGTTAATAAAAAAGGAACCAGCATGGGTTTGGTAACCGCCACATAAGGGGATAATGTATATTGAAACAAACAGTGAATACCCAGGGCGATCCAGAACAGGACCAGCACCCATTTCTGAAAGAACGCTTCGATGGCTCGCATCATTCAAGATAGCCAAAACACTATCCGGCATTAGGAAACCGACCTTAATTGATGCTTAATTTTTTAAACAGGATTTTTTGAAGAATGCCTGATATATCCCTGTACAAGAAAATACTGCGCGGCTCCGTAGGTGAGCATCACGATGATGTCGAGCAGAGCGCGGTGGAAAAGAAATTTATTCATCGCAAGCAGGGCATCCGATATTACAAACAAACCTGCGCCCGGTATGAAGCATTGGCGCGCTATTGCCTGGTATGCCTTGTTGCCTGAGGTGGCAGCGGCCAGTATCGCCATAATGCTGATGATAACCATGTAAACAACGATGGGTATCCGCAAACTGCCCAGGTAAGGATGCAAAACAGCAAAGACAGTGGCCGAAACAAGCATCAGCAAAAGGGCGGCGATAAAGGGCTCGCGCAGCCGGGCATTCTGACGGTCCTGCAATCGAAAAAAATAAATACTGTTACAGATGTGCGTAACAATAAATGCCAGCATACCCAGCAGGAAATAGATTTCTCCGCCTGCTGATAATAAAATATCACCTGCCCATGAGAAAAAAACAGCGAGGTAAGAAATCAACGGTGCAGTCTTACCGGCACTAAACCACAACTGCCCAATTAATACGGGCATTAAAAGATACTTTGTGCCGTTTCGCAAACCGGTTATCTCCAGATATATGGCAATACAATGGATGATCAGCAGCAGTAGAAAAACCAAACTGCCCTGTTTCTTTAATGGAAGCATCAGTGGCGAATTGTTATGGCCAATTTACTAAGCCTGGCTGAGTAAAGGGTATAAATAATCAGAATTTGAAAGGACTAAGCCCCCGTTTTTTAGTGGTCTTGAACAAATTGCCACCCATTGGTTGGTCTGGCAAACTTATCTTTGCGGCATGTTGACACGTGGGGATGAGAACTTCCTGGCCCATTGGGCGGAGAACCGCGAAAAGGAACGTACCAGCAAAAGGCCGTTCCTGGTTGGGCTCTCGGGCGGCTTTGCCATTGGGGCGGCAGTATTGATCCTCCTGTCGAGCGGATGGTACGAAAGGGCCAATATGGAGGCCAATTCGAAAATGAGTTCGGTTGTATTCATGCTGGCCATACTGGTCACCTCGCTGTTTCTCGCGTACTTTTACCGGAAATTCAGGTGGGAAATGCAGGAACAGCGTTATTTAGAGCTTAAGGCACGCAGGAACAGCCTTCAAAAGCAAGCGGCTAAGCAGCTTTCATAAGCAATAAAATGTCTATATAAAAAAAGATACATGAAAAAAACACTTGCGGTCCTTCTTATTTTTTCCCTGATCCTCAGTTCCTGTGGTAAAACCGATCCCGGCGGTTGTCAGCCAGTATCTGTCACCACCGAAAGATCGCAGTTGATCGCTTATTGCAGTGCAAATGGCATTACCTATACCGAGCATACCTCCGGCCTTTTCTACCAGATCATTGACCCAGGTACCGGCCCTGCGCCCACCAGCACATCCACCATTTCCGTAGTGTATACCGGCAAACATTTCAATAATACCAATTTTGACGCCACGGCTAACCCCATCACCCTGTCGCTTAGCAATGTGATCGATGGCTGGAAGATCGGCATTCCACTCATAAAAAAAGGAGGCAGGATAAAGCTGATCATCCCTTCTGCGCTTGCCTATAGCTGCACAGGCAGCCTGCCGGCTATACAGCCCAATGAACCGCTTTTTTTCGATGTAACACTTACCGATGTTAAGTAAGCAGCTTGTTCTGCACCCTTAAAAACGCCTGTGAACAAAGCGCAAATCCCAATCCCGCCAGTGGATAGCGGATTTCATTCCCATTCCCCTATCTTTGCCGCTCTAAAAAAAATTAACCGTTACTAATATGCAACTGAAAGGCTTGGTGCGATTTTTTGCGATTGCTTTGATACTAATCTGCCTGTATCAATTATCCTTTACCTGGTTTGTAAAAGGGCATGAAAACAAGATGGAGAAACAGGCTGAGGCCTGGATGAAACAGAAGTTTCCTTCGCCAGAAACCAAATACCCCGGAAACAAAGAACTGCAGGCAGCTTATGCCGACACCCTGGGTGATATCAAAAAAGACAGGCTCAAGCGTTTGCTTGACAGCACCAAAGATGCCAAACTGGCTTTTGGTCTTACCAATTACAGTTCCGCCAAAGAAAAAGAACTGATGCTGGGCCTTGACCTCCAGGGTGGTATGAGTGTTACCATGGAAGTGGGACTGGATGGCCTTATCAAGTCTCTCGCTAACTACACCAAGGACCCTTTGTTTACCAAGGCCCTCACAAATGCTGTAGCCAGGAAAGCCAATACCAGCGCCAATCTTATCGAATTGTTTCGTGATGAGTATAGTAAGCTTAATCCCGGAGGTAAACTCGCGCCCTTCTTTGCAGCCCGCAGCAACAATTTGATCAAGATAGATGACAGCGATGCCAAAGTTGCCAGCTACCTGAAGGATCAGGCTGATATCGCTTTCAATACCACTTACCGCATCCTCCGCACCAGGATTGACCGTTTTGGTGTGGCTTCCCCCAATATTAACCCAGACCCTGCCAAAGGCATTATCAATATAGAACTTGCAGGTGTGACCGATAAAGACAGGGTAAGGGCCTACCTGCAGTCAACCGCGAACCTTCAGTTTTTTGAAGTGTACACGCTGGAAAACAAAGACGTTCAAAATGCGATAGTGGCCGCTGATAAATCGATTGAAGATTACCTGAATGGTATCAAAGCAACAGATACCCTGCAGAAAACAGCTACTGCCGACACTGCGAATAAGGCTAAAGCGCCGGCCGCAGGCACCGACACCACAAAAACAGCGACCATCTCTGACCTAACCGGAAATTCCAAACCCGGTATTGCCAAAGTTGATTCTGCTAAATTAAATGCGAATAAGAATCCTATCGGCAGGTTAATGTCTATTGCGCAACCTTACCAGGGTGCGGATGGCAAAGTGATTTATCCTGCACATATTGGCTATATCGCTACCAAAGATACCGGTACCCTGAATGAGTACCTGCGCATGGATATTGCGAAAAACAAGTTCCCAAGCAATCTCCAATTTGTGTATGGAAAGGCGGAACTGAATGATCCGAAAATTAAAGACGTTCTCACGCTCTATGCCATCAAAACCCTTGATAACGGCCAGGCCGAATTGGGTGGAGAAGGCATCAGCGCCTCACAGGATTATGATGAGCGCGGCCGGATCGCAATCAAAATGAATATGGACCGCATTGGTACAGCTATCTGGGCAAAAATGACTGCCCGCAACGTTGGCAAACCGATTGCCGTTGTACTGGATAATTTTGTGTATTCTGCTCCTAATGTAAATGAAGCCATCACTACCGGTAACTCGCAGATTGCGGGTAACTATTCGGTAAAAGAAGCACAGGACCTGGCGCAGATCCTGGAAAGTGGTAAGCTCCCCGCTCCTGCTAAAATTGTGCAGGAACAGCAGGTGGGACCCACCTTGGGTAAACAATCTGTGCAGGGTGGAGCAATGTCGTTCCTGATCGCATTTATCGTGATTTTCGCATTGATGTTGCTGTACTTCAACACCGGTGGATGGGTGGCAAATATTGCCCTTATCCTTAACCTGTTATTTACCATTGGTATACTCAGTGCGCTTGGCTTTACACTTACGGCTCCGGGTATTGCCGGCCTGGTACTGACCATCGGTCTTGCGGTAGATACCAACGTTATCATCTTTGAGCGGATCAAGGAAGAACTTACCAAGGGTAAGAGCTACCAGACAGCCGTCAATGATGGGTACCGTCGCTCGCTGGCACCCGTATTGGATGCGCACGTTACCACCCTGCTTACAGCCATCATACTTGCCTACTTTGGTTTAGGCCCGGTACTGGGATTTGCTACCACGCAGATCATCGGTATCCTGCTGTCTTTATTCTGCGGTATCCTGGTATCAAGACTGATCACAGACTGGTATACAAATAAGAACCGTCACTTTGAATATTTCACAGGCATTTCGAAAAGGATATTCAAACATGCCACATTCAAATTCATTGAGTACCGTAAATATGCGTATGTACTTTCGATATTCATATTCCTGGCGGGTATCAGTACCTACTTCAACGGTTTTGATGAGGGTGTTGAATTCTCAGGCGGACGCAGTTATACCATCAGGTTTGATAAAGCCGTTAATCCCGATGAACTTCGTGATGAGCTGAAAAAAGAATTTGGTGAGGCTGCGATCATTAAAACCGTAGACACCAAAAACCAGGTTAACATCACCACCTCTTACCTGATCAAGGAAACTGGTTCCAATGTTGATTCAATGGTGGAAAGAAAATTGTTTACGGGACTGAGAAACCACCTGCCCCCCAATGTAACTTTTGCCGAGTTTGAGAAGAACTATAAGCAGGGATCACAGACAGTACTGCCAACCATCTCAGACGACCTGAAAAAAGGTGCGCAGAAAGCGGTGATCTTTGGTGTGCTGATGATCTGTTTGTACATTTTTATCCGCTTCCGCGACTGGAGATATTCACTCGGAACGATTTTCTCGTTGTTGCACGATGTGTTCGTAACATTGATCGTGTTCAGTTATTGCAGAACCATTGTACCGTTTCCGTTGGAAATCGACCAGCATTTCATTGCTGCGATATTGACGGTGATCGGATTCTCGATGAACGATACCGTAATTGTGTATGACCGTATCCGCGAGGACAGCCGGTTGATGAGAGGGGCTGATAATGCGTCGGTAATTAACAGGGCCATCAATGAAACCCTGAGCCGTACGATTATGACCTCGCTTACGGTGTTCCTGACCATCCTTATCCTCTTCATTTTTGGTGGTGAAGTAACACGCGGTTTTGCTTTCGCGATGCTGATCGGGGTGATCACGGGTACTTACTCTTCTATCTTCGTAGCCGCTCCCATCCTCGTAGACTTTGCTAAGAACAGGGCTCTAGGAAAATCGGTAGACAAGAAAAAATAAATAATATTATTCTATCTTAAAGTAAGACCCCCCGAGAACTCGGGGGGTCTTTTTGTTAGCTCTGTGGTACTCTGTGTATTCTGTGCCTCTGCGGTGAAGCCTTCGCTTAAAATCATAATGCGAAGGCTTCACCGCAGAGCCACGGAGAGCACAAAGCACCACTGAGGGCACAAAAAAGCCATGAAACATTCATGGCTAAAAAAAATTGCGGTGGGCGTCGATCAGACAGCGAAGGATGTGCCGCAGCCGCAGGTCTTACTTGCATTCGGGTTACTAAATGTAAACCCGCGGCTGTTCAGTCCACCCTGCCAGTCCACTTCCATCCCGAACAGGTATAACTGGTGGCTCTTATTCATGACACAACCAATTCCGTCAATATCAAATCGTTCATCATCTTCCTGTGGTTGGTCAAAACCCAGTATATAGGTCATACCGCTGCATCCCCCGCCTTTTACGCCTACACGGAGTCGCTGCGTAGTATCAAATCCTTCTTCATTCATCAAACGGCGGATCTCGCTGATCGCTCCTGCAGTTAATGTTACCGGCGCCTTTGTTGCTGTTTCCATATGCATAATTGTATACACAAATTTACGAACAAAGCTGTTAAAGAAATTCCCAATGCTTTCGATAACAGGAAAAAGCAGCAGAACCAAACCGGCATGCCTTATGATAAGTTCCTATTTTTGACAAAATATATTTGATGGATTCCAATACCCTGTTGATCATTGTTGCCGGTGCCGCCATCGTTGGCGGGTTGTATTATGTGCTAAACCGGCCCGCTAAACCGGTAGTCACTGAACAGAGACCCAGCCAGGGCGGAAATGCTTTACAACTGCAGGCATATGAACGGCTGATATTGCTGGTTGACAGGATGTCCATTCCCAACCTCATCAGCCGCATTTCGCACGAGGGCCTTTCCGCGCAGGAAATGCAGTTTGTGCTTACCCGAACCATCCGGGAAGAATTTGATTACAATATTACCCAACAGATCTATATCGCTCCTGAAGCATGGAACGCGGTTAAAGGGTTAAAAGAAAAAAACCTGCTGTTCATTAACCAGGTAGCATCTTCCCTTGCCCCCCATGCCAGCGGGCTCGATCTTAGCAGGGCCATCCTCCAGCTATTAACAACAGATAAAACCGCCAGCCTCCCCACCCTTGTAAGCGAAGCACTCAGCTATGAAGCCAGAAAGCTGTTGTAACCCCTGCCCTGTCCGCCATTTGTTTATTCCCGGCAACAAGCCACAAAATCACACATATCCCCAAAAAACTTCTATAACCCCATTAAACCACTTTAACCTTATCAACCTCTTTAATCCTTTTCATGCGTTTACCCCCACCCTTGCAATATTTTTGGTTTATTTGTGTATTGGCCACCGGTATGTTCGGTTTACCAATAGCCCGCTATGAATGAACGAAAAGTATTTACAGACAGTGGTATTGAAATAAAAAAAGTTTACTACCCAAGGCCCGAGGCTGCAAATGCACCATTGGAACTTCCCGGCAAATTCCCTTTTACCAGGGGCATTCAATCCGATATGTATCGCGGTAAACCCTGGACCATGCGCCAGTATGCCGGTTTTTCAACCGCAGAAGAAAGCAATAAACGATACCACTACCTGTTATCACAGGGTGTGATGGGATTGAGTGTGGCGTTTGATCTGCCTACACAGATTGGCTATGATAGCGATCACCCTCTGGCTGAGGGCGAAGTAGGAAAAGTGGGTGTGGCATTGACAGTATTGAAGACATGGAACGACTATTCCAGGATATCAGTCTTGAAGAAGTAAGTACTTCCATGACGATTAACGCCACCGGTTTTATCCTGCTGGCATTTTATGTGGCGCTGGCCAGAAAACAGGGTGCTGATTTGAAAAAACTAACGGGCACTATCCAGAATGATATTTTAAAAGAGTATGCGGCGAGGGGTACATATATCTATCCGCCAAAACCTTCCATGCGTATCATCACCGATATTTTTGAATGGTGCAGCAAGGAATTACCCAAATGGAACACCATTTCCATTTCCGGCTATCATATCCGGGAAGCTGGTAGTACTGCCGTACAGGAAATTGCATTTACCCTCAGCAATGGTAAAGCCTATGTTGAAGCGGCACTGGCTAAAGGTCTTGATATCAATGTGTTTGGCAAGCGGCTGTCATTCTTTTTTAATGCACACAATAATCTTTTTGAAGAAGTTGCCAAATTCCGCGCGGCGCGAAGAATGTGGGCAAAGATGATGAAGGAGCTAGGGGCCACGGATGAAAAAGCGTTGATGCTGCGATTTCATACCCAAACGGGGGGCGCCACACTTACTGCACAGCAGCCCTTGAATAATATTTGTCGGGTTACCATTCAGACTTTGGCCGCTGTACTGGGAGGTACACAAAGTCTGCATACCAATGGTTATGATGAAGCATTAAGCCTGCCTACCGAAGAAGCGGCGCGCATCGCTTTGCGTACACAACAGATCGTTGCCTTTGAAAGCGGTGCACCTGAAACGGTTGATCCGCTGGGAGGTAGTTATTTTTTAGAGGCACTAACAGACGAAGTGGAAGCAAAAGCCTGGCAACTGGTAGAAAAAATTGATGCGATGGGTGGCAGCGTCAGCGCCATTGAAGCCGGATTTATGCAGGAAGAGATCAGCCGCAGTGCCTATGAATACCAGAGGAATATTGAGAGTGGTGAAAAAATCATCGTGGGCCTGAATAAGTTTAGCGTGGACACGGAAACACCTATACCCGGTTTCCGAATTGACGACCATATCCGCACAGTGCAGACCGAAAAATTAGCGAGGCTCAGAGCGAACCGCGACAGTCAGAAAGCAGCAGGTTGCCTTAATGCGATCACTGTAGCAGCTAAGGGTGATACCAACCTCATGCCCCTCGTTATTGAGGCGGTAGAAAACTACTGCACTTTAGGTGAAATTGCAGATGCCCTGCGAAAAGTATATGGTGAACATAGGTAACAACACAACCGTTTATTGTCTTTGGTCTGTGTTTGTTTTGGTTACCCGTTATTTGTCAGGAAACCCTTCACCAAAAACCCATAACAACCCTGAACCCCAGACTAATGATCACTGACCGCTATATATCCAGGCTGGTTACTGAAACCCATGAACTGCAGCAGATCGCCGTTCTTTGTAATGAAAACCTGCGCACCAACTTAACTGAGGGAGAAAAAAGATCCGAAGGCTTTATTACATGGGAGTACTCATTCGAACAACTTGAAGCCATGCACCGTATCGCGCCGGCTGTCATCGTAAAATATGGGGAGCAGGTGGCGGGATATGCATTGACAGCTATTAAAGAAACATCAGCTATCCAACCGGAACTCGTGCCAATGATAGCGCACCTGGAAACATTGCATTTTCAGGGCAAGCCGGTGAAGGAGATACCGTATTACATAATGGGACAGGTATGTATCGCCAGAACACACCGGGGTAAAGGTGTCTTTCAAATGCTGTATGCGCAGCACAAAGCCATGTTTCGGTCGCAATTTGACCTTTTGGTAACGGAAATCTCCACTTCCAATTACCGTTCCATACAGGCGCACAGAAGGGTTGGGTTTGAGACCATTGATACATACCGGGATCAGTTGGATGAATGGGCAGTTGTGGCATGGGATTGGTCATAAGTAACCACAGATCCGCGGATCATTACGATCCGCGAACCTATGGGAATATTATCGTTTGGCTCACAGAACCGTTGATTAACCCAGAACCACGATGAGTGCATAGATCACACCAGGTAACCAGAATAAAAGCGTCAGCAACAGACTGAGCCAGAATTTTCCGTTGATAGTGCCCTGGTGCAGGTACACCGCTAATGGTGGCAGCAGAATGGCAAGGATCACCAATAACAGCGTATTGGTACTTGGCGGCGCAGCAGCGGCTGTTCCGGCCTCTTCTGCGGCTTTCTGGGCCTTGAACTCTTTTACGGCAGCTTTTGCCTGCGCAATACGCATCTTTCTGTCAACACGCGAAAGACTTTTGAATTCCTTCATTGCGTCGGTAACGGCTGCATTGTCTACAACCATTTCTTTTCCTTCACCGGCAGCGGTAGCAGCTTTGGCTTTTTCTACAGGATCGGGATTGGAAGCCATCAAAGTAAGGCTGGTAAGAATAGCAACAAAAAGCAGGGTAAAGTTTTTCATGATCATATCTTCTTTTAGTGGGTGAAACAGAATGGCCAAAACCTATTTGACTTTAACATTACTGCAACATAAAGGTCGCGGAACCATGCAATTATATCTTACACGATTTGAAAAATAAATTACATAATTCACACATTCGACCCATAAAAAATTCGGCCCTTCCCGTTAATCCATGTACTGTATCAGTGACGTCAAATCAGTATCTTTCCCCATAAATTGCCTGCATGAACCGAGTTTGTTTTCTTTCCCTATTTTTTTTGCTAAGCCTACCCGGCTTCACCCAGGAGAACGCATTTGTAAAAGACAGCCTTGACGCCTATATTAACAGAGGCATGAAGGCATGGCAGATACCCGGGCTTGCCATTGCCGTTGTAAAAGATGGGAAAATCGTAGCTATGAAAGGCTACGGTGAACGGAATCTCTCTACACATGAAAAAGTAGACGAGAATACACTGTTCATGATTGCCAGTAACAGCAAACTGTTCACGGGAACAGCATTGGCTCAATTGGAAAACAACCGGAAACTTTCACTGAACGACAAAATCACAAAACATTTTCCCGATTTCCAGTTATATGACAGGAATGCCACTGACATGGTTACCATTCGGGATATGCTCTCCCATCACCTGGGTACCAAAACTTTCCAGGGTGATTTTGCATTCTGGAATTCAAAACTCAGCCGGTCTCAGATCATCGAACGCATGCGTTATTTGAAACCACCGGGACTGTTTCGCCAGGACTATGGTTATTGCAACAGTTGTTTTTTGACGGCGGGACAAATCATCCCCAAAGTAACAGGCAAGCCCTGGGAGGTTTATGTTTACGATAGCCTCATTCTTCCGCTGGGTATGAAAAACACGCATACGCTGGGCTCTGGGATGGCGCTGCGCGCAAATGCTTCCAGGCCTTATACCACAAGTTTTACCGGCACGCTTACGGAACTGCCCTACGACCAGATAGACAATTTTGGTCCCGCGGGAAGTATGGTGAGTTCGGTAAAAGACCTTTCCAAATGGTTGTTGATGCAGCTTGATAGCGGACGCTTCGAAGGCAAACGCATACTGCCCTGGCCTGTATTGAGGCGCACAAGGGATATGGCCACTGCTATTTCCAGCCGAAAAAGTTCCCTGTATCCAACCCATTTTACGGGATATGGACTGGGTGTTTTTATTAACGATTACAATGGCAGGCAGGTGTACTCGCATACGGGTGGGGCATTTGGGTTTGTAACCAATACCTGTTTTGTACCGGAAGAAAAACTCGGTATTACCATCCTTACCAATAACGATAACCAGGGCTTTTTTGAGGCCCTGCGCTACCAGTTACTGGATGCGTACCTGGGGATGCCTTATGTGGACCGCAGCCAGGAGATGCTGGCCGGCCACTTACGTGGCGAAGAAAAAACACTGAAAGATATTGGTGCGTTAAAGGCACGTATAAAAAACAACAAACCCCCGCTCCCGCTACTGTCATACGCCGGTGATTATACCAATGAACTGTATGGAACCATCAATATCAAAGTAGTAGACGATGAATTGCTGGTAAAATTCAACAATCACCATACCCTCAACGCCACACTTGCGTATATGGATAAAGATGAATGGCTGCTTACCTACAACAATATAGCATTCGGAATTTTTGCCACTAAATTCCGGATAGAAAACAATAAAGTAATTTCAGTTGACATCAAGGCCAGTGATTTTGTAGAATACGATGCGTATACATTCACAAAAAAATAAATTTTAGCGCATATTTTTCAGACCCGCAAGATGAAAACAGATATTCGCCCTGCGCAAAAAAACAACCCGCACCTAAAGCAACAAACAATGAGAAAATTATTTCCTTTTTATTTACTGATCGCTGTCTCAACCTCCGCACAGGAACTGCCGGCCAATTATGAACAACTTATAAAAGCAGAAACGCCTAAAGTGATTGAATGGCGGCGTTATTTTCACCAGTATCCTGAACTGTCAAACCGTGAAGTGAATACGGCCAAAAAAATAGAAGCTTACCTGCAGCAGTTAGGTATTACTACAAGAACAGCAGCCAACACAGGCGTTGTTGGTGTATTGAAGGGCGGTAAACCCGGGCCGGTGGTAGCGCTCCGCGCAGATATCGATGGCTTGCCCGTCACTGAACGCAATGCGCTTCCCTTTAAATCGAATGCTACGGCAGATTATAATGGCCAGAAAGTGGGTGTGATGCATGCCTGTGGTCACGACACCCATATCGCCATGCTGCTGGGAACAGCGGAAGTACTGAGCAAAATGAAAAATGATGTTCCGGGCACAGTTGTATTTTTATTTCAGCCGGCGGAAGAAGGTCCTCCGGGAACAGAAGAAGGAGGCGCACCACTGATGATTAAGGATGGCGCCATGGACAATCCCAAAGTAGAAGCGGTATTCGGCATGCATATCGAATCCTGGGGCGACCTGGGAAAGGTTTATTATAAACCAGGCGCTTTCATGGCATCATCTGACTGGTTCACCATTAAAGTAAAGGGAAAGCAAAGTCATGGTGCCGAGCCATGGAAAAGTATTGACCCCATAGTAGTGAGTTCTGCTATTATACAAAATTTGCAGACCATCGTAAGCCGGCAGATGGACCTTACCACAGCGCCAGTGATCATCACCGTAGGAAAGATCAATGCCGGTGTTCGCCCAAATATTATCCCGGAGGAGGCAGTAATGGAGGGCACCATACGCACCCTGGACAGTAAGATGCAGACCGAAGTGCATGAACGGATACGCACAACGGTAAAAAATATTGCAGCCTCCTTCGGTGCCACCGCGGAGGTTTCTATCGATACCAAAACACTGGTTACATATAATGATCCCAAACTGGTAACGCGCTCACTACCCTCCCTGCAAAAAGCGCTTGGTGAGAACAACGTGGTGCCCTATCATTGGGTGACAGGCGCGGAAGATTTTTCATTTTATGGTGCGAAAGCCCCTACTTTCTTTTTTTATCTGGGCGCGCGCAGTCCGCAGATAACCATGGAACAGGCCCCTGCACACCATACGCCCGATTTCATAATAGACGATAGCCGCCTCGATGCGGGTGTGCGCGCTTTCTGCCAGCTTGTATTCGACTACGCGAAAAATAAATAATGCCTCGCTATGCTACCGGTAAATAAGCTTACGCCCGGAAATGCCTTCCTGCGTAACTTTGCATCTTAGCGAATTAGCGGCCAAAAAAAATAACTATGAAACCTATCCTTCCATTCGTGGTGCTGGTTAGCTCCTGCTTCCTAACCCAGGCACAAAACAATCTTACTCCCGAAAAACTCTGGCAGCTCGGCCGTGTATCGGGTATGGGTATCAGTAAGAACCGGCAGTACCTGTTGTATTCAGTAAGCCAGCCCGATCTGAAAGAAAACAAAAGCAATCGCAAAACCTATATGATGGCAACAAGTGGCGGTGAGTCAATGCCATTACTAAAGCCATTGGACAGCGTTCAACTGAATCCGAAAATATCACCGGATGGAAAATACATCATCAGCAGTAAGGAAGTGAAACTGGAAAATGTTACCGGCGCTGAGAAATACCCGGATCTGCCCAGGTCAAATGTATATATCTACAATGCGCTCAACTACCGTCACTGGGATACCTGGGAGGATGGCAAATACGAGCACATTTTTGTGGCGCCAATCGTAAATGGCAAACCCGGACCGGCAAAAGATATCATGCCCAATGAACCCTATGATTCACCGCAAAAGCCTTTTGGCGGTGAAGAGGATTATGTATGGAACCCTGATAGCAAACACATCGTTTATGTGACCAAGAAAAAGGCGGGTACTGCGTATGCCCTTAGTACCAATACTGATTTGTATGAATACAATGTGGAAACCGGCGTTACGCGCAACCTTACCGAGGACAATAAAGGATACGATATCAATCCCGCATACAATAAAAAGGGCAACCTCGCCTGGCTACAGATGAAGCGGGACGGCTACGAAGCCGACAAGCAGGACATCATTGTCAGTGATGGCAAAACCAAAACCAATCTAACGGCCCATCGCAATGATATACACGTTGAAAGTTTTATATGGAGCAGCAAAGGCGATACCCTTTTCTTTATCGCACCTGTCAATGGCACGTTGCAACTTTTCAAAGTAAACAATCCCATTGCCACTAACACCACGCCTGCAATAGCGCAGATAACCAATGGTGATTTTGATGTGAGTTCCATTATCGCACAGGATGTACACAAATTATTCGTAGCAAGAAATGATATGAACCACGCTTCGGAAATTTATAAAGTTGACCTGGGTTCGGGAAAAATGGAACAGTTTACCCATGTGAATGATACGGCCTATGCAAAAATCGCCATGAGCAGTACGGAACGTCGCTTCGTTACCACCACAGATAATAAAAAAATGCTGGTATGGGTAATCTATCCTCCCGGTTTTGATCCCTCAAAAAAATATCCAGCCCTGTTGTATTGCCAGGGCGGACCACAGTCGCCCTTAACACAATTCTATTCTTTCCGGTGGAACTTCCAGTTGATGGCTGCCAAAGGATATATCGTGGTGGCACCTGCGCGCAGGGGTATGCCTGGATTTGGAACCGAATGGAACGAACAGGTTAGTAAAGACTGGGGGGGACAGGTCATCAGGGATTATCTAAGCGCCATTGATGAGGTGTCTAAAGAACCATTTATAGATAAGAACAGGTTGGGCTGCGTGGGTGCAAGCTTTGGCGGGTTTTCGGTGTTTGCCCTGGAAGCGCAGCATGAAAACAGGTTTAAAACTTTTATTTCGCACGACGGCGTGTTCGATTTCCGCAGCATGTATGGAACCACAGATGAACTATTCTTTGAGAACTGGGAAAAAGGTGGCCCTTATTGGGATAAGAACAATGCCGTTGCGCAGCGGTCTTTCAGCCAGTCGCCAAGCAATTTTGTTGACAAATGGAATACCCCTATCCTGATCATACAGGGTGGCCGTGATTACCGTGTACCTATTGAACAGGGTCAGCAGGCATTCCAGGCGGCGCAGCTAAAAGGCATCAAGAGTAGGTTCATCTATATCCCCGATGAGAACCATTGGGTATTGACTCAGCAAAATGCATTGGTTTGGCAGCGTGAGTTTTATGGTTGGCTTGATGAAACCTTGAAGTGATTTTTTCTTAGCAGATAGGGCCGA
This sequence comes from Chitinophagaceae bacterium, assembly GCA_031424835.1. Taxonomy (GTDB): domain Bacteria; phylum Bacteroidota; class Bacteroidia; order Chitinophagales; family Chitinophagaceae; genus Sediminibacterium. The sequence goes on along the minus strand of JANPIE010000065.1, from coordinate 4,583 downwards.
TGTAATCAAACGACACATAGTGTCTACTATGTGATGTTTTTCTCCCTATGTTCCTATGTGTGTAAAATACCCGCAGCCTCAGAGGCGCGCACCGAATAAAAGGCTGCCTATCCGCACCATTGTACTCCCTTCTTCCATTGCCATTTTATAATCGCCACTCATGCCCATGCTGAGAATGCTCCATGGTGCCTGGTGCTCTGGCGATGGATTGAATTTATCAAATAACTTTTTTAATAGTCTCATCTCCCCCCTCACCTTCCCGTTATCATCACTGAATGAAGCCATACCCATCAATCCTTCAATTCGCACATGCTTTAATCCGCTGATCTCATGCATCGCCTCCATTAGTTCGCTTTCATCCATCCCAAATTTCGTCTCCTCCTCTGCAATATGCACCTGCAGCAAGCAACTGGTTACCTTGTTTATTTTTGCGGCTTGCTTATTGATCTCTTTTAAAAGTTTGAGGCTGTCTACACCCTGTATCAAATGCACGAAGGGCACGATATATTTTACCTTGTTACGCTGAAGGTGACCGATAAAATGCCAGCGGATATCCTTAGGAAGCGCTTCAGCTTTCTCCACCATCTCCTGCACATAATTCTCGCCAAAATCCCGCTGGCCTAAATCATACAAAGCCTGTATATCCGCATTGGGCTTGATCTTACTCACCGCAACAAGCGTTACTTCCCTCTTGGAAAGTTCATCTTTAATAATAGTAAAATGCTCTGTATTCACCGACATGCTGCAAATGTACGCGAGAATCGCTGTGCCCTCCGTTGATCACTATCCTTCTGTGTTAAAAAACCGTGTCTCCGTTATAGTCCGCGGCGTTTGCGCCAGGCGAGGTTTTCGAGCAGCAGCGCGTGATTGTAGGCTGGAGCATAATAATAGAACTTGCCAACGCCCGCCCCTCCCATCCACTGCTTCAACGGATCGGGCAGCATGGAAGCCATATTGGCTATAAAGAATGAAAATCCTTCTCCCTCCACCAATTCCTCGAGACTATTGGCCACCCGGCTTTTCCCGGTGGGAGGTACAACACCCCATCGCAAAAGCGCGGTACTCAAAATCACCTCATCCATAAAATCGTCCGCTTTTCGAAAGGCTTCTTTGGTATCCTCTATCAGTTGGGTTTTGTATTTGTCAAGCGCAGGGATGGGCCTCAACGACATAAGCCGTGAAATATGGTAAAGTATATTCGGCAGCTTACTATAATGCGGCGATACATAGGCTGAAGAACTTACATGCTTCCTTTCCGCCAATACTTTCCCGATCAATTCCAGGCTGGCAGAATCCGCAGCCGTCCATGGCAATTTATACGACTGAACGAAATACAACACATTCGCAAGCACACAAACATCAAAATCAACCGGCATTTTCTGGCCGAACCAGGTTGAATAGGCGCCAATGTTGCGGTAGTCTTTAAAGGTATTGCGAACCTGTTTGTCGCCATTGTTGGTGAATGCCTGCATAAGTGCATGCACATACCGCGCGGTTGAATCGGGGGCATTCTGTGCCAGCAGCATGATAACAGTATCATCCAGGTCGTCAGGCAATGCCTGCGCCTTATCAAACCAGTTGATCCAACCCGCATTGGGAAATATTCGCGGTGTATCTGTTGGCCAGAAATTGTAAGTGGGACGTCCTTTGCGGTTACGGAATTTTTCAAACACAGGCAAGGTTCGGGATATAATGTTGTTTGCCTGTATGCGCTGGGCAGTAGATAATTCAGGCATGATATCCCGTAAAGTAAACGATACCAGGCCCGTAAAGAATGCATTCACATCCGCCTTCTGCCGGTCCTTATTCAACGCATACAAACGATAGGAAGGAATGCTGCCCTCTGGAAAAACACTGCTTTCCCTGGGTTGCAGTTGTTCAATCCGCTGCAGCAAACGGCTCATCACCAGGCTGTCATTTGCCCCGGCCAACCTTACAATACCTGTGAAAAAAATTATAAGAAATAAGATCCGCATCAGCAGGCAAATTAGCGAATTCTCTGTGGAACGCTGTGCGCTCCGTGTTTCTGTGGTGAAGCCTTCGCTTCTATGAGCTATTTCACTTAGAGCAGGACAGGAGAAAAGAGGGGCAAAGAGCTATCTCCTTTTATTTCCTTCACTCCTGTCCTGCTCCTGGGGTAACAAATTTGGCGTCAAGCCTATTTAAGAATGCTCCTGCTAATCACGATCCGCTGCACTTCACTCGTACCCTCATAGATCTGTGTGATCTTTGCATCGCGCATCAAACGCTCTACATGGTATTCTTTAACGAAACCATATCCGCCATGTATCTGCACTGCTTCAGTGGCGGTCCACATAGCTGTTTCACTGGCGTATACTTTTGCCATGGAAGAACTCAATGTGTAGTCCATGCCATGATCCTTTTCCCATGCGGCTTTCAGGCAAAGTAATCGGGCGGCTTCTATTCGCGTGGCCATATCAGCCAGTTTAAATTGAATGGCCTGGTGATGCATGATCTCTTTACCAAAAGCCTTGCGTTGTTTGCTGTAAGCCAGTGCCAGTTCATAGGCCCCACTCGCAATACCCAGCGCCTGGGAGGCAATGCCTATACGCCCGCCAGCCAATGTTTTCATCGCGAATTTGAAGCCGAATCCATCTTCCCCAATGCGGTTTTCTTTCGGCACTTTTACATCGGTAAGTAATATGGAATGTGTATCACTGCCGCGGATACCCAGTTTGTTTTCTTTGGCAGCAACCACAACACCGGGCCAGTTTTTTTCTACAATGAATGTATTGATACCCCTGCTGCCTTTGGACCTGTCTGTCTGTGCCATCACCAGGTAAACAGAAGCGGAAGAACCATTGGTGATCCAGTTCTTGGTGCCGTTCAGTATATAATGATCCCCTTTGTCTTCTGCTGTGGTTTGCTGGCTGGTAGCATCGCTGCCCGCTTCAGGCTCACTTAACAGGAAGGCGCCAATATACAGTTCACCATCCTTGCGACCCTGCGCTAGCGGTGTCAGGTACTTTTGTTTCTGTTCCTCGCTGCCATAGGCTTCCAGGCCCCAGCAAACAAGGCTGTTGTTCACGCTCATACAAACGCTTACACTTGCATCAATCTTACTGATCTCTTCCATGGCCAATACATAGCTCACAGTATCCATACCGGCACCGCCATATTTGGGATCAACCATCATACCCATAAAACCCAGTTCGGCCAGTTTGGTCACCTGTTCACGGGGAAATTTCTGGAGTTCATCCCTTTCTATCACACCCGGCAGGCACTCATTCCTGGCAAAATCCCGTGCGGCCTGCTGTATCATCTTATGTTCTTCATTCAGTTCAAAATGCATGGTAATCGGTAAATTTTGTGCAAATTTAAGCTAACGGGCGTTAGGATTGCTATCTGTGGGGATTTTTTTGTTTCGAACAACAGATCCCTGCGCGACGTTCCTTGTGGCACTCACTTCCACATGCGGGCGATATGTATCAGGAGGTTCCGCATCGGTGATTCGAACGAATTTGCTTCACCGCCCAAATTTGTGAATCGACCAAACAAACCGGCGAAGCTTTCAGCCATGCGCTTGGAAAATGAAAACAGCTATTTCAAAATCGATTGCAGATTATTAATCTTTCTTTTTAAAAACACAACCCTACATCCAAAAATTTTCAGCCGACAAAGGATTGCAAGCGTTTTCTAAGCAGGCCTCCTATTTATTATGCAAACCTTCATGCAGCAGCATGCATCGGGTAAACGCAAACTTTTTTTATTATTATTATCGGGAAGTTATTTATCCGCTGCCACCACATCTTCTCCCCTCCCATCTGCTTTCCAGCGCTTCAATTGACCGTTCGAATCAAATGTTCGGACCAGGTATTGCAAACTGTTTGAGCCGGGATTGAGTTCGGCTACGTCATACACCGCATTAAAGCGGTCCAGAATGGCTTTTACTACCTCTGGAGGCACAGCATTTCTTAGAACAGGCAGCGCCAGCGCATACGCCTCAGCCTGGTTATTATAAATCAATGTGATCCACTGCCCCTTGTTGTGGCAGGATACACGCCACTGGTTGTCTTCGGCTCGTGACCACTGTATGCGTTCTGCTGCCGGATAATTTTTTCGGAACTGTTTCTCGGTTTGGGAGGGCACGGAAGTTGTGCCCGGGTGGTATACCGCTTCCGAACGGTGGTCTGTTGAAGCAACTGCGGGTGTGTTGTAAGACCGGTTATAGGATGCCACGTTGTAAATACGCGGGGCTTGCGCCATTATCGTGTGGCATATACTGGTTACTACCAGCATGCCAAAGACTAACCTTTTCATTGTTCATCGGTTTATTAACTGTTAGGTTTCTTACAGGGAATGGAAAACCGTGCCAGCAAAAAACCATTGCAGGAAAACAAAATGTGGAATGATTTCTTCAATTCTGTGGGTAGTTTACGTTCGATACCATGGTTAGTCGTTTTTCAGCGTGGCATTGAGAGGCAACCAACGAAATTCCCTTTTCGCAAAAGGACCACATAATTGTCGCATTTCAACCCTCCCGGGTAAATTGCGATGCTTACTTTTACAACATCAATTACGCTAAAAAATTATCGATGGAACAGCCAAAAAAAACTCGTATC
>JANPIE010000064.1:0-8422 GCA_031424835.1 Chitinophagaceae bacterium | reverse complement strand
TGGTCAGGCGACCAACAACGGCGCGAGGCAAAATATTATCCCTCCAATTAAAAAATTCGTTTTGTACGCAACAAAGACGTAACTATGAAAATATTTCTATCAATCATGGAACTGAAATCCTACAGCCCAAGCCTTATCATCTGGCAGATCGCATCCCTTCTCTCTTTAATCGGAATCATCTACCTGGTAGTCCGGTATCTTAGAAGACACAGGTAACCCTACGCAATACTCCTATGCAAAACATCCATGATCGTGTGCAAGCCTGACACAATGCGCCACATTTGCATTTACCGTTTTATTTAGCTATACTAGAGGAAAATATGGTTATGAAAAAAAATACGGTGTTTAGCTGCCTGATGATCACATTACTGCTGGCAGGTTGTTTGCCCGGACATAATATCAGTGAGGATCTTCCCAAAGCAGACGGAACGACTGCCGGGTTTTTGATGGGTCTATGGCACGGCTTTATATCACCCGTTACTTTTGTGATATCGCTTTTTAGCGACAAAATCAATTTTTATGAAGTGCATAATAACGGCGGCTGGTATAATTTTGGTTTTGTGGCAGGGGCAGGAATTATTTTTGGCGGGGGAAGTAAGGCATCATCTAGAAGAAACAAATAGCGGCAGCTAAGACGTAAGCGGATTTTGGTATTTCTTAACATGGAGAGCGCTTACATTTTTTATATTTATGCAAACCATTCCTTTGCATTAATAAAAAGTGACTGCTATGTCAATTATGAAACCCCAGCTCGGATTAGCCCTCATGGCAGCGTTGCTCATTGCCTGCCTCACGCTAACTTATCTGTCCTTTTCAGATAAAGGAGATTTTTTCATTGGGTTTTTCACTGCGGCTACGGGCGGCAGCATCAATCAATGGTCAGAGGCATTATTCGGTGTCAAACTATTTACCCGGAAAGAAAAAAATCCACTGCTTGATCCACCTAAAGGAAGCGAACGCACCTGACTAAATGGATTTACAAAATTTCCCAAAAGCATCCATAATCATTCCACATTATCCGCCCCACGGGTATCGTTCCGCGCTGCTGGCTGCATAAGGCTGCAAATCTGCCATCAAATTTTCACCCCTTAAAACGTTACTATTTTGGATAAACGGTAACCCACCCTATCTGTTCCCAACCTTATCTTTGAACAACGTGAAACCGGCTGCCTATATATTTACAGTACTGATGCTATTCTTTATGGCACAGCCCATACTTGTGCAATGCCAATCCCGGATCAAAGCTCCACCGCCCGAAACCTGCTGCCCTAAGGGCGGCAAACCAACAGCTAAACCAAACAACAGTGATCGCAAAGCCTGTGAACGTCCCACCAGCAAAGACTGCGACCGCAACACGGCCTGCAACCCGTTTGCGTCATGCTCGCAGTGCCATTATGTTGCTGCATCTAAATTTCTGTATGGCAGCGGCATTTTAGAACCAGCGTCAAAAATAAGTATCCCCCCATCAAAGAATATAGAACCCGGTTTCCTCTCGGATTGCTGGCACCCGCCCGAAGTGGTGGCTGCATAAATTACAGTATCTATATTTTTATCAAATTCAATGATTAGTAAATGAAAAATATCATAGCAGGCATGATCGCGATCATGCTCATTTCAGGCAGCACCGCATTTGCAGAAGAAAAAAACAAATCCGCTAAAAAAGCGGCATCAAAAAAAGAATGCAAAGCATCAGACTGCACAGATAAAAAGGAATGCAAGGACAAGACAGCTTGTCCTAAAGTTTGCAAACCATCTTGCTAACGGTTATCTAGCATAAAAGGAGCCCGCCATTTTCATGGCGGGTTTTTTGTTGCACAACTTTTGAAAATTCTAAACTTTCCAAAAGTTATTCGCAGACAAATTACTCGCCGGGATGATAGGTTCTCTCCACATACTTCAACACATCTTCTTTATAAAACAGCACATCCTTAAACTGTCCCCTGGTGTACATTAATGCCTGGTCGCCGAAATGTTTGGAATTTACATCGCCACTTTCGCCGCCGGCAAGCAATGATTTTGCCACCACTTTTTTTCCAAATTCCACAGCGCATATAAAACTGTTGCCGTTATAACCATAACGGAGCTTGGTACCGCGCTGGGCACGGCTTACAAAAGAAGGCAGGCAACCCCAGGTAGACGCGGCGAATCCCGAAGGGATACTTGGCTTCGTATCATCGTATGTTTCATTCAGGTTGCCCGTGAGTCGCTGGTACCTGTTGATATCGCCCCAGGGCATTTTCCAGGTTCCAAATTTTTGCTGCAATTCGTTCAGGGTGGCCACCATTGGCGTCAACACCTGCGAAGGCGTGGCGTGCAGGGCAAAATATTTTGTTTTCTCTACTTCATCCATACCATTGCCCGCCACTGCTCCGCTCAATACGGTGGGCCATATTTTCTGGGCCCACTCTATGGCAAGCGTAGTGGCAATGGATTGTACTGAGGTGTTCCGGTCCCATGCAGCCAGCAACGCAACCGGTTCAGACAGCAGCCGGTAATTACTTTCGGTTGTATCCATTTGCCTGTACGCGTTCGTCAATGCCGGTACCAGTACATCGAAAGCGGCGAGATGGGGATCATAGCCGGCAGTGATTACTTTATCGAGTGTATATCGATCCCCGCTGCTTAATACTTTAACAGCATTGATGCCGCGAAAATTTTCGCCATCGGGCGCCATATAATGGGGATAGGCCTCTTTTTTAGGGCTGCTGATTCCCGCGGCTGTAAAGGGGGTAGAATTGCAGTTCTGTATCCATCCACTAGCGGGATTGTAAATATGCAGCACCTCTTCCGCTTTGTGCAGGCCCCTCCATTCGGTTGCCGAAGTTGAACCATCTACAGGATTGTTCCAGTTAATGTCTGGATCACGCTTAGGCATAAAGTTTCCATGCCAGTAAGCGATATTGCCCTTGTTATCTGCAAAAACTGTGTTGTTAGACATGTTGGAAGCAAGTTCCATGTTCTTTTTATAATCTTCCAGGCCCTTTGCTTTTGTTCGTTGCCAGGATTGTACCAAAGATTGTAAAGACCGGTTTACAGCTTTCACCGACACCCATTGTCCATCACGCTGAGCCATAACCGGGCCATGATGGGTATAGAACGTTTTGATATTTTTAGTTATCAACTGCCCGTTCGAGAGATAGCGGAGTGCTATCATTTTTTCAGTAACGGGCCTTGTTTTACCGTCGTAGGTATACACGTAACCCTTGCCCTTTGGAGATACTTTCTCCAGGTACATATCCGCAACATCCGCATTGCTGGATGTATGCATCCAGCCGCAATGCTCGTTAAACCCCTGGTAAACGAAGAACTGCCCCCACGTTACTGCACCGTAGGCATGCAGGCCTTCCTCACTCTGCACCGCAACTTCAGGACGAAAATAAAAAGTTACATGCGGATTGATATACAGAATGGCGTTGCCCGATGCAGTACGGGAAGGGCCAAAAGCAAACCCATTGGAGCCACTGGGTAAATCCCCGGCATAACGGTTTGCAACCTCCGCAGATAGGTGCCCATCACCTGAGTAAAAACGCTTCAGGTCATTGGCCGTAACCGTACCTGTATTGATGGCCCCTATGCTACCATCCGTCCATAAAAGCTGGTACCAGGGGTAAAATTTTTTGAGCAGGGCCGGTTTCACAGTGGGGTGGGTGTAGAGATAGTAATTGATACCATCCGCATGTGCCTGCAATAATTTTTTCAGCCATTCCGGACTTTTGCGGTAGTCATTGATGGCGTCAGCAGAATCAATCAGCATACGGATAAGCAGGTCATTGTACAATTCTGACTCTCCCCTGATTTCTGCGGTCCTGCCCAGTTTTTCAATATAGTTCATTTCAACCCGCTTGAAATCATCCTCGCATTGGGCATACATCAATCCAAATACCACATCAGCGTCTGTTTTACCGTATATATGGGGAATGCCCCAGTTATCGCGGATAATCGTTACCGCTTTTGCCCGCAACTTTAGTTGCGCAATGTATTGGCTGCTGAATTCTGCGGTGGTTTTCTGACCACGATCCTGCGCAGACAAGTACAGCGGTAGAACAAAAACCAAACACAATAATGATCTCATATAGCTTATTTGAAAATTTACTTGCCAGGCTGGTTGGCTTTCATAACCCGCAACAGGTTGCCGCCCATGATTTTCTGTACGTCTTTTTTACTGTATCCCCTTTCCAGCAGTTTTTTGGTGATCAAAGGATAGGATGTTACATCGTCCAGTTGCAGCGGCGCTGTATTGATGCCGTCGAAATCGGAACCCATTCCCACATGGTCCACACCGGCAAGTTTTACAATATAGTCAAGGTGATCCAGCAGCATACCCAGTGGCGGACGCGTTGCCTGCACTTCAGCGGCATATTTTTCGGAAACAACGGTCATGGCATATTCCGTTTGCATGCCTGTTTGTTTGAGGGAATCTATTTCCTTCCTGCGCGTACGCATGAATTGCGTTTCCTTCGCTTTGAAATTACTGTCAACAAATCCCGCATAAAAATTCAGTTGTATCACGCCCCCATTCTTTCCAACGGCGACAATCTGATCATCCTTCAGGTTGCGGAAGACAGGGCACAAGGCATACGCATTGCTATGCGATACCAGTACCGGTTTGCTGGTAGTATTGATGGCGTCCCAAAATGTCTGCTCGCCGGTATGTGAAAGATCCACCATCATACCCAGCTCATTCATGCGCCTGATGATCTGCCTGCCGAATTCTGTAAGCCCTTTGTGCGTTTTTGCCAGGCTGTCTTTTTTAGTTGTTTCATCCATGGCAGAAGTGGCCCATGGTGTGGAATTGTTCCATGTTAAAGTCATGTACCGTGTACCACGGTCATAAAGCCTGTGGAGGTTGTCGATACTATTCTCGATCATATGACCACCCTCCACACCCAGCATCGCCGCCAGTTTTTTTTCTTTTACCGCGCGCTGCAATTCTGTCCAGTTTTTGGTGATCACAATTTTACCAGGATTCCGTTGTGCAACAGCATAGAGGGTATCTATTTCGCGATTGGCCCAGGCGTAGGGTTCGGTTTTATTGCCATCGCACCAAACAGAAAACAATTGCACATCCACACCCCCTTCTTTAAACCGGTTTAGATCCGAATGGGTTTTCCCTTTCAGGTTATCATCCATACTTACTTTTTTCTCAATCGAAGCAGTGAGTATGTCATTGTGCGAATCAGCTACAATTGCTTTTCGGTGTATGCGCTCGTAACGCTGTGCGTGCATTGCGCAGGGTATACAAAGAAGTATGAGTAATTTCTTTATCATGGTGTTTTTTTGCAACTACCGGGTACCTTATGTAAGAATGGAGAACAAACAGTGTATGCTGAATCTTTTTATGTGCCGATGTTTTAAATTATTCCAATACTGCCCGTATTCCCTTAACAATACTTTCAAACTGATCCGATGCGTTGTTACAAAGCATAATTAGTGTGTACCGGTTGGAAAGAAACCGCATGATCTGCGTTTTATAACCTGGATTATCTCCATTATGCCAAACAATTTTACCCGATGGTGCGCCAGGAATGATCAACCAACCAAACCCATAATTGGAAAACTTTCCATCTGTAAGTTTCATAGGCGTAAACGCTTCTTCCAGCGTTTGCAGACGCACAATTTTTTCACTGTACAATCCCTGGTCCCATTTCAACAGATCCCTCACTGTAGAACTGATGCGCCCCGGACCTTTGCGGTTGCCAAGCCAGATGGTGTAGTCTGAAGAGGGAAAGGAATCGGCTCTTACAAATCTAACAGGATCTTTCCTTAACAAATGCCCGATGGCGAAGTTCTCAACCGCCGATTTTTCTGCCAGTGTCCGTATCGCTGTATTTTTCATCCCCAGCCTGCGAAAGATTTCAGTGTTACAAAATTCAATAAAGTCCCTGCCGCTTACTTTTTCCGCAACACTGGCGAGCATTACATACCCCGTATTGCTATAGGCATACTTATCACCCGGCCCAAAAAGTTTAGGGGGCGCAAACCGTTTAAGATATTCGATGATATCAGGATTGCCTGCCACTTTCGATTTATCCCAGTGCGCATCCATGACCGCCTGGTAATCGGGTAGTCCGCTGGTATGCGTTAAGAGATGGCGGATCGTGATCCCTTTATAGGGGATGTCGATGTATTTTTCCAGCAGGTCATCGTACTGCAACAGTCCTTTTTCTTTGAGCATCATAATTACCGTGGCGGTAAACTGCTTACTCACTGAAGCAAGTTCAAAAATATCTGTTTTTTGCAGAGGAACCCGTTTGGCAAAATCACGGTAACCGAAAGCCGCTTCATAGGTTACGCTGCCTTTCTCGGCAAGGAGTACTACGCCGCTGAAGTTGGCATTTACTGCTGCAAACCTTACAATCGAATCAATACGCGCATACCGGGATGACTGCGCATGACTATTCATGCCGGCAATGACGAAGAGTACTGCTAATAGTTTTCTCATGATCAGTTTTTCAATCTTAATACCGCACCTGCCCGTGCTCCATTGTGCAGGCCTTCATCCAAAGTAAGTTTTCCGTTCACCAATACATAGCTGAAACCGGTTGAATACTGGTGGGGTTTATCGTAAGTGGAAAGGTCCTGCACTTTCTGTTCATCAAACACAACAATATCGGCCGCATAGCCTTCGCGTAACAGTCCACGGTCCTTTAATTGGAATTTTTGTGCAGGCAAAGAGGTCATCCTGCGGATTGCCTCCTCAAGCGAGATCACTTTTTCATCACGAACATATTTGCTTAACACCCTTGCATTGGTGCCATACCCACGCGGATGCGGGTTACCTGCTCCGTATATGCGTATGCTGGCATCGCTTGCAAACATATTAAATGGGTATTTCATGATCGCTTTCACATCTTCATCGCTCATACCATGGAAAACCATGCCTGCGCCGCCCTGCTCCATCATTTGTACAATCGTTTCAGCCTCCTCTTTTGCCCTGTGCTTTCTGCCTTTTATCAGGTTCACTTCTTCAATACTTTTTCCGTTAAGGGTACTGTCTGCGCGAAATGAAGCCACTACCGGGTAACTGAAATGCTTCAGCTTTCTTTTTTTCAAACGCCGGAGCATATACGCCACCACCTCATCGCGAACCGCGGGTCTTGCCAAACGTGCCCTGATGGAATCCTGCCCGTCGGCCAGCACCCAGTCGGGCATGAGTGTACTGAGCGACGTACTGCTGGCGGTGTAAGGATATTGGTCAATGGTTACATCCAGCCCTTCCGACCGGGCCTTAATGATCATGGGAAGGGTTTCTTTGCTGCGCCCCCAGTTCTGCTGCCCGCTTAATTTAAAATGCGAGATCTCTACCGGCATCTTCGCTTCGCGGCCAATGTAAAGGGCTTCTTCAATGGCCTGTATGACACTATCTCCTTCATCACGCATATGACTTGTGTATACACCATGGTAACGCGATGCAACTTTGGCAAGCCGAACCACTTCTTCTGTTTTTGAATAGGTGCCGGGGATATAGATCAGTCCGGTTGACATTCCTACCGCACCATCTTTCATGGCCTGTTCAACAATGGCTTCCATTTTTTTCATTTCCTCCTCTGTTGGATCCCTTTTTGCAGAACCCATGGCTGCTTTGCGTACATCATTGTGCCCGATAAGCGCTGCTACATTAATGGAGGGCCTGAGACTGTCTATCATAGCAAAATAGGCGGCCATACTAACCTGCGAGGAACCGCAATTGCCTGTAACCACCGTGGTAACACCATCATAAATAAAATTATCAGCAGTAGGGTTTTTTCGTTCATCCCCCTCAATATGTGTATGTACATCGATAAACCCTGGGGCTACCACCAGGCCGGATGCATCAATGGTACGGGCAGCGGTCCATTTGCCGAGTTTACCCATAGCAACGATTTTACCGTTCTGAACGGCGATATCGCCATAAACCCAGCTATTGCCTGAGCCGTCCAGTATTTTGCCATTGCGGATGAGTATGTCAGCAGTTTGCGCCGCTACAGTATTCAATACGCAAACCATTGCCAGCACGCAGACCAGTTTGTTCTTATTCCCTGACGCATATTGGACGTTATGAATACCCTGGGTAGCTCTTCTGAACCTGATAAATATTTGCATGCAATAGTTTTTGGAAGAATGGGCAATCAAGATAATAAAATCCTTTGGTTAAAGACGGGGCCAAGGCATTGATTACCCGCATTTAGGGCTATAAAAGCGCGATAAAATTGAATCCGGTGGTAAAGCCGTAAATTTGCCTCCTCAAAAAATTGATATGCTGGATAAGCTGGATGCCATAAAAGCTAGATTTGAACAGGTAGGAATAGCGCTGACCAATCCCGAGATCATCAATAACCAGAAAGAATTCGGTAACTACAGCAAGGAATACCGTTCACTGGAGAAAATTGTACAGCCTTATGAGCAATACCGTAAGGTTTTGTCGGAGTATGCCTTTGCAAAA
>JANPIE010000063.1:0-3364 GCA_031424835.1 Chitinophagaceae bacterium | reverse complement strand
GTACTACGGGACCAAGGGCGCAAAAATAAAGGAAATTGTTATTGCGGCTTCAATTGGGCGAACAATCGCTCCGTATCGTCTTTTTTACAAAGTTCGGTGCCTGCATTCAGGGTGGCTGCCGTTCCTGCGGCTACACCGTATGCCAGCACTTCGGAAAGCGGACGGTTCTGACAGAGGGCATAGACCATTCCGGCTACCATACTATCACCGGCACCAACGGTACTTTTGCTGTCAACCTGCGGGGGTTTTACATAATACTGTTCATTTGCCGTAACCAGCATCGCTCCCCGGGCTCCCATAGAAACAGCCATCATTTCGCAGCCACCTTTCCGTATGATGCTCTGCGCAGCAATGACAATCTCCTCTTCAGAAAGCTTTTCCTTCCCATATAAATTACTTAGCTCTCCCAGATTGGGTTTGATCAGGAATACGCCCTGCTTTACCGCCTCCTGCAGAGCCTCACCCGAGGTATCCACTACCAGTCTTGCATTTTTTTGCCTGGCGATGACGGCAAGTTTACCAAACACGGTAGCAGGTACACCGGGCGGCACACTGCCGCTTGCGATAATATAACTGATGCCTTCTTTTTGCTGAATATGGTGCAGTGCCTGCATCCATTCACTTTCCTTTACCCCCGGACCTTCCATACCAAAACGATACTGTTTGTTGTTTGATGTATCCACCACGATAAAATTCTCGCGTGTATCGCCATCAATGGGTAAGGCTACAGAAAGAATGCCCTCGGCAGCAAGCAAGGATTGAAATTGATCGCCGGTATAACCACCAGACAGGTAAACAGCTTCACTATCCATTCCCAGTTTATGCAATGCACGAGAAACATTGATGCCTCCCCCGCCCGGCTCCGTTTTGCCATCGGTGGCTTTTAGTTTTTTTTCCGGAACCAGTTCGGGAACGGAAATACTTTTATCGAGTGCCGGATTAAGGGTAATGGTAACGATTTTTTTCATAATGATTTTTTTAACTCGCGCAACGCTGCCGGCAGAAACAGTTTTGTTGGCATACTCCGCATAATTCGGAGGTCCTGCCACAAACCCGTTTCGTTGTCAAGAAAACACAAAACCTGTTCCGCGGTATTCTTCTGAAATATGCGGGCAAATATTTCATCACCCTTCATCAGCCCGTTCTGCAATACATGCAGCAACACGCTATCGTAGAACAGTGCCTTTTTACCTGAAAATGTTTTACCCGACTCAGGATACCCTTTTTTGATGATCGAGCCAACAATCTCCTGCGTACGCTTCTGTATAAACTGGAAAGCATACCCACTGCTTGCCCTTGCCTGTCCGCCCGCAATGCCCATGTACACGATCCTTCTATCCTGTAATGGGAACTGCGTATTGGTCATAGGTATCTTACCCGATTCTGTATGTGTTATGGTAAAAGACTGGATACCGAGTGTTGTTACAATGTATTCGCGCAGAGCGATTTCATATTGTTCCGGGGATAACAGTTGCGTGGTGAACAAAGTATATTCCACCAGCGCAGTAGTTGTTGAAACGGGAAGTACATACATGAATGTGGTACCCTGCTGCTGGCTCACCGTAAAATCCATCAGTGTTGCCATCCCCGGATCAAATGCAGCAACCGGGGTTTCAATCAGCCAACCGGTAAAATGCTGCCACAGGAAATATTTTCCGGGCGATATGGCTGGCTGCTCGAATAAAATACTGTTGAAAACATATTCCGATGTAACGGTTTCATCTGTCATTTGAACCACGGCCCTGTCATCTTCCTGTCTGAGGGAATGAACCGTCTCACAACGCCATTCGATATTGGGATGCTGTAAAGATTGTGTTCGCACATGGGTGTAGAGATCAAGCCCACGTATCATTTTATAGCGGTAAGGTGAGAGATCAAGTGAAGCGGAAAAATAACGGGAAAGAAATCGGGCTACTGGCCATGAATGACAGACAATGCTCTCAAAAATGCCGGGTTTTTTTTCCCAGAAACACCAGGTGCGGTCATTGGTAGTTTTGCCGGAATGATCGATGACCAGTATTTTTTTATCGTGGAAGAAAGGCTCTTCCATCATCCGCATCAGCAGGCTTGAACCTGCACAACCTGCGCCGGTGATGATATAGTGATAATGATCTGGCAATAATGAAAAAATTAAACTTTCCTTTCCTGCAGTTGCTCGTCCTGCCTGACCTTATCCCAATATTTCCTCGCCACAACCAGCATACCAAAACTTTCTCCTTCGTGCTTATCCAGGTGTTTATGGTGCATTTTATGCGCCCACCTAATTGCTTTGATATACCGGTTATTGCTTCGGGAAAACCATTTGAAACGCTGGTGAATGATCACTTCATGTACAATAAAATACGCCAGGCCATAGAGAGCGATACCTGCACCGATACTCACTACCCAGTATGCCTGCTGCATACTCCCCAACATAATGCATAACCAGCTTGGCACCGCAAATATGATGAAGAAAGCATCGTTCTTTTCAAAGAAACCCGGCCCTTTTTTATGATGGTCCTCATGCAGCATCCACAGGAACCCATGCATCACATACCGGTGTGTGAGCCAGGTAATACCCTCCATCAGGCAGAAGGTTAATAGGGTGATGAATACATAGATCATGGGAGATAAGTTCTTAACACCATAAAAAAAAGTGCCTGTATGATAAACAAATGTACTGCGAAATGGTTGGGGCGCTGAAAGGAAAAAAACCGCCAAACAAACAGCAATAACAGGCTGATAACAAACCAGCAGATATAGTTATAGACAGGTACTTCATTATTGTGCCATTGCCAGAAACCGAGTTTCATGGCTACGGGCTCCATGACCCAGTCAAAAAAAACTGCCAGCAATGCTCCGTCCAGCAGCAATGAAGCAGCGGATACACGCGTGGGAAGGGTCTGACCCTGCATTTCCAAACGTCGTTGCATCCATACCTGTACCTGGTGCATGATACCGGCGCTACAATAAATAACCACAAACCAGTTAAGCCCGATGAGCAGGGGTACACCCATTATTTTCGGTCCCAGCACTTCTCCATAAGCATAATTTCCAAACAACCAACCTGTATTTACACCGATGATCTCTGTAACCATGCCGGTCAGGAAAGCGATAAAAAAGAAGAAAAAGAACTGCGACCATTTTTCCTGCTGGTTCCATGCGAGTAAAATGGCCATCAGGCAAAGGTTCAACGGTGTATTGCGGATAAACCAATCCCTGTAGGGAGTAAACAGGATACCCACTGATCCGGATACATGGAACAACAAAGCGATAAACGTGGCAATATGTTGTTTTTGCATTTTCATGATCTCATTGTGCTTCTTTGCCTGGTGATTTCGTGCTTCTAAAAAAAACTGAACCGCTTAGTTTCCAAACATCAGAA
>JANPIE010000062.1:0-54155 GCA_031424835.1 Chitinophagaceae bacterium | reverse complement strand
AATCCTATATCGAATGTTGAAGTATTGTTCCACGATATAACATCCTCCGCGTTAACTCTGCTTCTCATGTTCTCTGCGGTTGGTAAGGGTCTACAAATACAGGCTGCCCAATTTCCGGGTTTTTTCAACCGCAGAGAACATGAGAAACATAGGTTTCGCAGAGATAATTACTTCCAATTCGACTTTCCACATTCCCTGTTCGATATTCGATATTAAAAAAGGCTCCCGATGAGGAGCCTTTGCTATTTCTTACAAGAAAATACTTATTGTTCTGCTGTTGGCTTTACCAATCCCAATTTCGCTTCCAGGCTCAATGTTGCATGAGGCACGGCGCGTAAACGGGCTTTGTCTATAAGCTTACCGGTAACGCGGCAGATGCCATAGGTCTTATTCTCGATACGCATTCCTGCTTTCTCGAGGTGATCTATATAGGTAATCTGGCGGCTGGCCATCTGGCTGAGCTGTTCTCTTTCCATACTCATACTGCCATCTTCCATGGTCATATAACGGGCATCGTCATTATCACCACCCATTTCATCTTTACGTGTGATCAAACCCTGTAAATAGGCCAGTTCTTTTTTAGCGGCTTCGAGTTTTTTACTGATCAGTTCTTTGAATTCACTCAGGTCGGCATCGCTGTATTTTACCAGCGGCTCGCCGTTACCTCTCGTCAGGTCTGTTCTTTTTTCCAATTGCGTATATCCGGGTTTATAGGGAACACTGGTTTTTGTTCCGATTTTAGGGAGTTTTACTTCCTTGATGGGTTCATGCACTTTCTTTACAGGTTTCACAGGAGGCGTGGGCGGAAGCTTCACCTCTGGTTTTTTAGGGGCAACAAATACGGGCTTTGCCGGAGCCGGCGCAGGTTTTACTGGCGCTGGCGCAGGTTTTGCCGCTACTTTGGGAGCCGGTTTAACGGGAACTGATTGTTTGGCCATAGGTTTAGGAGCCGGTTTCACCACTTTGGCCGGTGCCACTTTTTTAGGGGCGGGTGCAGGTTTCGCTACTTTTTTTACGGGCGCCGCTTTTTTAGGAGCAGGTTTTGCCACTTTTTTAGGTACTGGTTTAACCACCTTTTTAGCTGGCGCTGCTTTTTTAGGAGCAGGTTTGGCTGCCTTTTTAGCGGGTGCTGCTTTCTTAGGGGCAGGCTTAGCCGGTTTTTTGGCTGGGGCCGCCTTTTTTGGAGCAGGTTTTTTAGTAGCCATAGTCTCTATCCTTTTTTAATTACTACCACTTTCAACAGGGTATCATTGATCTCTATCTGAGTGCCGTCCTTTATTTCAGGCTCCCAATCAATGGTATCTGCCAAAATTTCGCGGCAAATATAGTCGTTATATTTAATAATGGACGGCTTGAGGGCAGGACTCTCAAGAACGGTCACGAATATACGGTCTGTGAGTTCAAAACCGCTTTCTTTTCTGATATTTTGTATCCGGTTTACGAATTCGCGGGCATCGCCCTCCTGTTTCAATTCATCCGTAAGCGTGATATCCAGGGCCACCGTTAAACTGCCTTTGCTGGCCACACTCCAGCCGGGTATGTCCTCGGCGGCAATCTCAACATCAGCCAATTCTATGGTAACCGGCTCATTATCAATTGAAAGTATATACTTTCCCTCATTCTCCAGCATGGCTATCGCCGCCTGGTCCATGCCACTGATGGCTGTGCTCACTGCTTTCATTTTAGCCCCCATCCGGGTACCCAGCGATTTAAAATTGGCCTTGATTTTTTTGCTGATCAGCCCCCCGGTAGCGGTGATAAAATTCAATTCTTTCACGTTCACTTCAGCCTTGATCAGGTCAGCCACTTTCTCGAGCTGCGTTTCCATGTCATGGCTGAACACCGGTATCATTACTTTTTGCAGGGGTTGACGCACCTTGATGTTCACTTTTTTACGCAGCGATAAAACCAGCGAACAGATATCCTGTGCCAGTTGCATCCGTTCTTCGAGCGGCGCATCAACAGATGACTCATCAGCAACGGGAAAATCTGTGTGATGGATGGATCCCGCCGCAAAACGGCCTGTAACCAGGTTAAGGTTGCCAAATACTGCATCGCTAAAAAACGGGGATATGGGCGCCACCAGCCGAACGATCGTTTCGAGGCATTGGTACAATGTCTGGTACGCGCTGATCTTATCCTGCTCATACTCGCCTTTCCAGAACCGGCGGCGACAAAGCCGCACGTACCAGTTACTCAGGTGCTCATCAACAAACTCTTCTATCGCGCGCCCTGCCGGGGTGGGTTCATATTCATCCAGTGATGCGGTAACTTTCTTCACAAGGCTGTTCAGCGAGGATAAAATCCACCTGTCTATTTCGGGCCTTTCTGCCAGTGGAACGGCTGCCTCTTTAAAAGCAAACCCATCTACGTTAGCATACAGTGCAAAGAATTGATAAGTATTGTATAGCGTACCAAAGAATTTGCGCTGCACTTCCTGGATACCTGCAAGATCAAATTTGAGGTTATCCCACGGTGAGGCATTGGTTACCAGGTACCAGCGTGTAGCATCGGCACCGAATTTTTCCAGCGTTTCAAACGGGTTAACCACGTTACCCAACCGTTTGCTCATTTTATTCCCATTCTTATCCAGCACCAGCCCATTACTTACAACAGTTTTATAAGCCACACTGTCAAACAACATCACACCCAGCGCATGCAATGTATAGAACCAGCCACGGGTCTGGTCCACACCTTCTGCAATAAAATCTGCAGGGAACGCCTCACCCCTGTCAATTAGTTCTTTGTTTTCAAAGGGATAATGCCATTGCGCATACGGCATTGCGCCACTATCAAACCACACATCTATCAGGTCTGGCACACGGTTCATCGGTTTGCCTGTCTTGCTCACCAGAACGATATCATCAACAAACGGTTTGTGCAGATCGAGTATACCCTCATGCAGGTAATGCTTGTTCACATCCCCGCCCAACACCTCATTGGCATGGCGGATACCTTCATTCAATTCTTCTATTGAACCTATGCAAACTTCTTCTTCGCCCTCTTCTGTTCTCCATACAGGCAAAGGGGTGCCCCAATAGCGGCTGCGACTCAGGTTCCAGTCCACCATATTTTCGAGCCAGTTACCAAAACGTCCCTCACCGGTTGACTTGGGTTTCCAGTTAATGGTTTTGTTGAGTTCTACCATCCTGTCCTTAACGGCAGTGGTTTTAATGAACCAGGCGTCGAGCGGGTAATACAAAATGGGTTTATCTGTTCGCCAGCAATGCGGGTAGCTGTGCTCATATTTTTCTACTTTGAATGCCCGGTTCTCTTTTTTAAGTTTTACGCTGATATCCACATTTACATCAACATACTCTTTGTCGTCTTTGTAATTCTTTACATAACGATTGCTGAACTCCCCCAACCCTTCCACAAATTTTCCCTGCCTGTCTACCATGGTGAGTATACCAATATCATATTTCTTTCCCACCCTAAAATCATCTGCACCAAATGCAGGGGCGGTGTGAACGATACCGGTTCCATCTTCGGTAGTTACAAAATCGCCAACCAATACGCGGAAAGGTTTGGCGTTTGGGGTTTGAAGTTTGATGTTTTCCAGCGAATTGGCTTCATAGGGAAGCAGTTGCTCGTATTCGCAGTGTTCCAGGGAAGAACCCTTAAACGCAGCAAGTATCTTCCAGGGTAATGATTTTGCTTTTTCATTGTATCCTTCAAAATCGCCATTCTCTGCCTCGGGCTTAAAATACTTACCCAGCAACGCTTTTGCAAGAACCACGTTTATGGGTAAATGTGTATAGGGATTGTAGGTGTGAACCAATACATAGTCAATATTCCCTCCAACGGTTAAACCCAGATTAGATGGCAGTGTCCAGGGAGTGGTGGTCCAGGCCATGAAGAATATTTCATTGCCGCTTGCCGGTTGCCCATTCCCGGTTCCGAGTTCATTGTTTCCAATACCCTGTTCATTATTCGATATTCCTTGTCCGATATTCGATATTGCTTCAAACAGGAATTCGCTCCTTTCATTCCTCACCGCTTTAAACATCGCAACCGCACTGGTGTCCTTCACATCCTTGTAAGTACCGGGTTGATTCAATTCATGTGAACTCAATCCCGTACCGGCGGCGGGTGAGTAGGGTTGTATGCTTACACTTTCATAAAGCAATCCTTTTTTATACAACTCACTCAATATCCACCAGAGTGTTTCAATGTAATTATTCTCGTACGTGATATAGGGATCATCAAGGTCCACCCAATAGCCCATTTTCCGCGTAAGATCATCCCATTTGTCTTTGTAGCGTAATACAGCTTCACGACATTTCTGGTTATACTCTTCAACCGATATTTTTTTTCCGATATCTTCTTTGGTAATTCCCAGTTCCTTTTCCACACCCAGCTCAATAGGCAGTCCATGCGTATCCCATCCCCCTTTCCGTTTTACCTGGTAACCCTGCATGGTTTTGTACCGGCATACCATATCCTTTAATGTCCGTGAGATCACATGGTGAATACCGGGCATACCATTGGCGCTTGGCGGACCTTCATAAAATACAAATGGTTTCCTGCCCTGGCGGAGAGAGACGCTTTTTACAAAAGCCTGTTCCCTGCTCCAACGGGTCAGCATTTCCTGTTCTATCGCCGGAAGGTTCAGTCCGGAAAATTCTGGGTATTTAACGCTCATATCTGTGATATCCAACCCCGCAACAGGCGGAGTTTTAAAAGTCTGCGAAGGTAAGGAATATCGGGATGTGAATCGTGACCAGGACGTGAGGCGTCAATCGTGAGGCGTGAGTTTGGAAGGTGGCGCGCACCTCCTCTCACGACTCACGATTGACGTCTCACGAAAACCGATCGGCCTCACCGCAGGAGCTTATATACCCGGATGGCGCTCATTAACAAAACCACCAGCAAAACCAGTCCCAGCAGTCCCCAGAAAAGACTCACCTGCTGCTTCACCACCGCGAGCATTACAATAGCTATGAGAAAAACCGTGGCTACTTCGTTCCAGATACGCAGTTGCCGGGAACTGTACCGGAACAGCCCATTGGTTTGCTGTTGAAAGATCCTGTGAAGAGACCAATGATAGAGATACAGAAAAAACACAAACACGAGTTTGCTAATCAGCCATTTGCCTTCTGGCCGCCACAACAAGGTATCCCAGTTGCCCTGGAACATTACCCATGGGCCCAGCATCAGCGTAAGTATTGCTGATGGCCAGGTGATTCCATACCATAGACGCTTCATCATTATGCGAAACTGCGCCTGCAGAATATGACGCTCAGGTTCGGCTTTATCGTTGGCTTCTGTAGTGTAAATAAATAGCCGGGGCATGTAGAATAACCCGGCAAACCAGGTTACCACAAAAATGATATGTATGGCCTTTACATAAAGATACATGGCTGCGAAAATAATGCAATTGTAAAGGGCTCGGGGAAAATCGGCTATTGATTTGCCTGGGCCTTAGCCCCACCAAGTATCATCTCCCTATTACCCGATTTGTATTCCTCCACCCACCCCGCAATGGTTTTAACCCATAACGGGTGCGTATTCAGGCAGGGTATCATCGTATACGACTCACCACCGGCTTTCATAAAGGTTTCCCTGCCCCGCTCTTCAATTTCTTCCAGCGTTTCCAGGCAGTCGCTAACAAAAGCAGGGCATATGATCAGTAATTTTTTAATGCCTTCTTTGGGCAATTCTTCCAGCCGCACATCGGTAAATGGTTGCAGCCAGCCTTTACCCAGCCTCGACTGAAAAGATATGCTGTATTTCTCCGCGGGAATTCCCAGTTTTTCGGTAACAAGGCGTGTAGTAGTGATTACCTGGTGTCGGTAACAATAGGCGTGGGCGGGAGAAGCTACCTGGCAGCAATCCTTTGTTTTGAGGCAATGGCAGCCCGTGATATCGGTTTTGCGCACATGGCGCTCCGGAATGCCGTGGTAACTAAAAAGTATATGATCGTATGGTTTCTCCAGCCATTGCTGCATATTGGCCGCAAGCGCGGTGATATAATTATCCTCGTTATAAAAAGGCTTTACGACCGTTAAGGCAAAGCGGTACTTACCCTTCGCATGTTGTTTTTTGGCATACTCCACCGCGGTTTCATAGCTGCTCATGGCATAATGGGGGTATAGCGGAACAAGTATCAATTCATCCAGTCCGGGGTTTTCTGCCAGCAGTTGATCATAGGCCTGCCTGGGTGAGGGGCTGCCGTAACGCATAGCTATGGCAACCGGCTCCTCCAACTGCACCTGCAGCGAGGCCTGTAACTGTTTTGTAAACACCACCAGCGGCGAGCCTTCTTTTGTCCAGATAGTCTTATAAGCCTCAGCAGATTTAGGTGCCCGGAAAGGGACAATGATACCTCTCACTAAAAGCGCCCGGGTAATCAACGGCATATCGATCACACGTTCATCCATTAAAAACTCATTCAAATACGTTCTTACATCCTTTACAGCAGTGGATGCGGGTGAACCAAGGTTCATCAGTAATACGGCTTTCCTGGCGTTACGGGGCATAAATTTGATTTCTGGGGTGCAAGGTATAGCAACAAACCAACCGCATGTATGTTCATTCAGGCCGGTCATAAAAAAACAAGGTAGAAATGACAATGTAATGACCAAAAGATGCCGCCGGAGAAATTCTGACCGATACCTTTGCAGCTCCGCCAGTAACTGACATGGATATCAACCATTTTTTTATAGCAGGGGTCAATTATAAAAAGACCGATGCCGCGATGCGCGGTGAGTTTGCTGTGGCGGCCCCCCAATATGCGGAAATTTTACGGAAAGCGCCACAGAACGGTATTCCTGAACTGTTTGTGCTCAGCACCTGTAACCGTACTGAAATTTATGGCCTTGCACCCAATGCAACTGCATTGATAGAACTTCTGTGCAATGAAACCAGCGGCGACACGGCAACATTTCGCGAACGTTGTTACACAAAGCAGGGGATGGACGCGATACAACACCTTTTTTCTGTGGGTGCCGGACTGGATTCCCAGATATTAGGCGATTACGAAATTGTGGGTCAATTAAAACAGGCGGTAAAATTTGCGCGGGAGAGGAATGCGGTGGGTGGTTTCCTGGAAAGGCTGTTCAATACGGTTTTGCAGTCGTCAAAGCGCATCAAAACTGAAACCGCATTAAGCGGAGGTACCATATCCGTTTCATTCGCTGCCATTCAGTTTCTGAAAGAACAATTACAGGGCGATACTGCACATAAAAAAATACTTCTGCTCGGCACAGGAAAGATTGGCAGGAACACAACTAAAAACCTGGTAGACTATTTAGGAACCAACCAGATCACACTCATTAACCGGACAGAAGAAAAAGCCACAGCGCTTGCCCTCGAGTTAGGGCTGCTTACCACTTCCTATGCGTACCTGCAACAGGAAATCGATTTGGCCGACATCATCATCGTAGCCACCCATGCCGATAAACCGATCATCCGCGCGCGTGACCTTAAGGGCAGGGGCTCAAAAATATTGGTGGATCTTTCTATACCTAACAATATAGAACCCGCAGCAGGCGAATTACCGCACATTACACTGGTGAATGTGGATGACCTATCCCAGGTTAATGATAGCACCCTGCAGAAACGCATCGCAGAAGTACCGCATGCAGAACTGATCATAACGGAGCATATCCAGGAATTCTGCGACTGGTTACAACACCGCAGTCATGTGCCTGTATTAAAAGCGGTAAAGCAGAAACTTAATGACATGCATTCCTGCTACCTGTTTCTCTCTTCTTACCCTGCATACAGGGGATCAATAGATACAGATGCCATTCAAAAAGTGGTTAACAGCGTAGCGGTAAAAATGCGCAGGCAACATCAGCCTGGTTGCTACTATATTGAGGCGATCAATGATTTTATGACCGCCAACTGATCATGAAAAAAATAATACGGATAGGAACCCGCGATAGCCAACTGGCTGTCTGGCAAGCAAGTCTTGTACAGCAGCAATTGCGGCAACATGGAACAGAAAGCGAACTGGTATATATTAAAAGCGAAGGCGATATTGATCTCGTTACCCCGTTATACGAAATGGGTGTGCAGGGCGTATTCACCAAAACACTGGATACCGCTCTTCTGAGTAACCGTATTGATATAGCGGTGCATTCTATGAAAGATGTGCCCACACAACTGGCAAAAGGTTTACAACAGGCGGCAGTGTTACCGCGTGGATCCTATAAAGATCTTTTGGTATTCAGGGAAGATGCTAACCCGCTGAGCCAACTGGGTTATGCCAATGGTGTATGGCCACCGGTGAATACACGTGCATTTACCACCCACGATACGCCATTCACCATTGCCACCAGCAGCGTGCGACGCAAGGCGCAATGGTTAAACCGTTACCCGCATCACCAAATAGAAAACCTGCGGGGTAATGTAAATACCCGATTGCAGAAACTGGCCGGCAGCAACTGGAACGGCGCCATCTTTGCAGCAGCCGGGTTAGAGAGGATAGGGCTCAGGCCCGCCAATTCGGTTGAACTGGATTGGATGTTACCCGCACCGGCACAGGGCGCCATCGTTTTGGTAGCAAAAGAAAAAGATAATGATTCTCTTGCGGCCTGCGCCGCACTAAATGATGCGGCTACCGAATTATGCACGCAGATTGAAAAGGATTTTCTTCGCGTCTTAATGGGCGGTTGCACAACACCCATCAGCGCACTGGCCCGGTTACAGGGCAACAATGTTTTCTTTCATGGAAATATTTTGTCGCTGGATGGAAAAGAAAAAATAGATATAGAATTAGACATGCCTGTTGCAGCGTCTGCGGGCCTGGGTACAAGGGCGGCGCAACAGATTTTAGAAAAAGGTGCCAGGGGCATCATCACATCCATAAGAAATGCAGGATCATAAAAAAAATATTTTGTCTACACGTCCGGTTGATGGCTTATTGGTAACGCAGGCCATTACCCGTAACATACACCTGGAAGTAATACCCTTCATAGAAACCGAACCACTTCAATCCATAGAAGTGCAGCAGGAAATTGAACTTGCCGCTACTGAGTTTGCCACCGTCGTCTTCACCAGCATGAACGCAGTGGAGTCAGTAACCCATATGCTTGACGGCGAGGTACCGCAGTGGAGGATTTATTGCATGGGGCACAAAACAAAACAACTGGTGGATGCCTATTTCGGTGAACAGGCCGTGGCCGGTACCGCGGACAGTGCATTGCGTCTGGCTGATGAGATCATTGAAAATGAAGATGCAGAAGAAGTCATTTTCTTTTGTGGTGATCACCGCCGGGATGAATTGCCGGCAAAACTGGACAGCCATGGCATAGCAGTAAATGAGGTTACAGTTTACCAGACCATACTCACCACCAGGAAAGTGGAGAAAGATTACGATGCGATCCTGTTTTTCAGCCCCAGTGCCGTAGAAAGTTATTTTATCAAAAACAAACCCGCTTCCAATACCGTCATGTTCGCAATAGGCAACACAACCAGGCAAACCATTGAAAAATATTGCAGCAACAGGATCATTGTAAGCGCATTACCCGGAAAAGATAAACTGGTGGAGCAGGCGATGGAATATTTGAGCGTGAGACGTGAAGCGTGAGAAGAAAGTGAAGGGTGAAATGTGAGAAGTGAAATGAAAAAGAAATGCTCACTTCTCACCTTTCACTTCTCACCTTTCACTTCTCACTTCTCACTTTTCTCTTCCTCCCCCGCCCCCATAAACCAACCAAGCATGTTACAAAACGACCTGATATTAAGAACCCTTCGGGGCGAGGCTACCGAGAGGACGCCGGTATGGATGATGCGGCAGGCGGGGCGCTATTTGCCGGAGTACATGGTACTGCGCAAAAAATATGGCTTCTTTGAGCGTTGCCAGACGCCAGAACTTGCCTGCGAGATCACGATACAACCGGTAGATATTGTTGGCGTAGATGCGGCCATTTTATTCTCGGATATCCTGGTGGTGCCGCAGGCCATGGGTTTGGAGGTACAGCTTATAGAAAGCAAGGGCCCGTTTTTACCTGATCCCATTAAATCAATTTCTGACCTTTCGAGGGTGCGCGTACCGGATGTGGATGAAACCCTGGCTTATGTGCCGGCAGCCATCAGGTTGATCAAGCAGGAATTGAATGGGCGTGTACCCTTGATCGGTTTTGCCGGTGCACCCTGGACACTGTTATGCTATATGGTACAAGGCAAGGGTTCAAAAACATTTGATGAAGCAAAAGCGTTCTGCTACACGCAACCCGAAGCCGCACACCAGTTACTGCAGATGATCACCGATACCACTATTGCCTACCTGAAATCACAGGTTGCAGCCGGGGCGGATATCATCCAGGTATTTGATAGTTGGGGTGGACTGCTCAGCCCCGCTGATTTTGAAAATTTGTCGCTGCGCTATATCCGACAGATTGTTTGTGCCCTGAAAGAAATGGTTCCTACCATCGTATTTGCCAAAGGGGCCTGGCATAGCCTGCCTGCCATGGCAGAAACCGGGGCGCAGGGCCTGGGGATTGACTGGTGCATAGAACCCACAATGGCCAGGCAGTTAGCCGGAAATAAGATTACCCTCCAGGGCAATTTCGACCCGGCAAAATTATTGTCGCCCATCCCTGTTATACAAAAAGAAGTAAGGGCCATGCTCAATGCATTCGGTCCCGGGCATCATATCGCTAACCTTGGTCATGGTATTTTACCCAATGTACCCGTTGACCATGCACGTGCCTTTGTTGACACTGTAAAATCACACCGGTTTGCATAATGGATACGCAGTTATCATACCAAACAGAAACAAAACTTTTCAGGGAATCATGGATCGCCTATGTGCATTCCCTGCAGAACAGTATCTGCAGCGGGCTGGAACAAACGGATGGCAGAGCCCGTTTCAGAACAGATGAATGGCTGCGTGCGGAAGGACAGGGCGGCGGCGGAAAGACGAATACCATCGCTGACGGGAATGTTTTTGAAAAAGGAGGCGTAAATACATCCGTTGTATCCGGCGCCGTAACGGACACCATGCGTAAACATTTGCAGCTGGAAGGGGATAACTGGTTTGCCTGCGGTTTGTCTATCGTGTTACATCCACTGAATCCATTTGTGCCCACCATTCATGCCAACTGGCGATATTTTGAATTATATGACGCAGCAGGTAATGTGATGGATCGTTGGTTTGGCGGGGGAACGGACCTTACACCCTATTATCTTTTTGAAGAGGATGCAAAATATTTTCACCGGGGATTAAAAAATACACTCGATAATTTTGACACCACACTATATCCAAAATACAAACAGCAGTGTGATGCCTATTTTGTTAACACACACCGCAACGGCGAAACACGTGGCATAGGCGGAATTTTTTATGATCACCTGCGCGCTGAAGATGCGGGGGGCATGGAAAAACTGATGCAGTTTCAGCAGGCAAATGGCAATGCGTTCCTTGACCTGTACCTGCCAATTGTTAACAAACGGAAAGATCTGCCTTATAGCGCCAGGGAACTGGAATGGCAGGAAATAAGGCGTGGCAGGTATGCTGAGTTTAACCTGCTGCACGACCGGGGTACAGTTTTCGGCTTGAAAACAAACGGGCGCACGGAAAGTATTCTGATGAGTCTTCCGCCAAGGGCGCGATGGCAGTATGATCACAGACCGGATAAAGGAAGCGAAGAAGATAAATTGCTTCAGGTATGTTTACATCCCGTTGATTGGATATAATTTACAAACTTCGCGCTGCTATGTGCATTCGTGGCGGTTGCCGGAAAAGCAGCCTGATACACAAAACAGCAAAAAGCAAATCATCAAAGCAATGAATTTACACAGAAGAAACCGGGTACTCAGGCAGTCACCTGCCATCAGGTCGCTGGTGGCCGAAACCATACTCACACCCGCAGATTTTATCGCGCCACTGTTCATCGATGAAGGAATGGATGTACAAACACCTATTTCTTCCATGCCCGGCTATTACAGGCAATCCCTTGATCTTACGGTAAAAGAAGTGCAGGAATTATGGAACATGGGTATCCGTTGTGTGTTACTGTTCATCAAATGCAAAGACGAGTGGAAAGACAATACGGGCAAAGAAGCCTGGAATAAAAATGGTTTGATGCAGCGCAGCATCAAAGCCATAAAAGATGCCGTGCCGGGTATGGTTGTTATGACAGATGTTGCTTTGGATCCATACTCTTCCTATGGACACGATGGAATTGTAGAAAATGGCGAGATCATTAATGACACTACGGTGGAAGCATTGGTAAAAATGAGCATCAGCCATGCGGGCGCGGGCGCAGATTTTGTGGCACCCAGTGATATGATGGACGGACGCATTGGCGCTATACGCAACGGGTTGGAAGAAGAAGGATTTACCAGAACGGGGATCATGAGTTACAGCGCAAAGTATGCTTCCTGTTTCTACGGTCCCTTCCGTGATGCGCTGGACAGTGCACCGGGTTTTGGCGATAAAAAAACATACCAGATGGATTTTGCCAACCGTACAGAAGCCATCAAAGAAACTTTAATGGATATTGAAGAAGGCGCAGATATCGTAATGGTAAAACCGGCACTCGCTTATCTGGATATCATACGCGAAGTAAAAAATGCGGTTGACATTCCTGTAAGCGCATACCAGGTAAGTGGTGAGTACGCAATGATCAAGGCGGCGGCGCAGCAAGGTTGGTTGAATGAGGAAAAAGCCATTATTGAAACATTGACTTCTATAAAAAGGGCCGGGGCAGATATGATCGCTACCTATTTTGCGAAGGATGTTTGCAGACTGATTGGTTAATTATTTCTTGCCACAGATTACACAGATCCGCACAGATATTTTTCAGTGTTCATCTGTGTATTCTGTGGCTATACATTTTTTTAATATATCCAGATGTACGAAAAAAGTAAACAGCTCTTCGAACGCGCACAGCAATCCATTCCGGGAGGCGTAAACTCTCCTGTTCGCGCATTCAAAAGTGTGGGTGGTACTCCCCTATTTATTGAAAGAGCTGAAGGCGCCTATCTCTACGACGCGGACGGAAACAGATACATAGACTATATCGCTTCCTGGGGGCCGATGATATTGGGACATGCCTATGCACCAGTTGTCAAAGCAATACAGGAACGCGCCGTCTTCTCTACTTCATACGGTGCACCCACCGAACTGGAAATAGAAATGGCGGAACTGATACGAAGTATGGCACCCAATATTGACCTGGTAAGAATGGTAAGCAGTGGCACCGAAGCATGCATGAGCGCTTTGCGCCTTGCAAGGGGTTATACGGGGAAAAATAAATTCATCAAGTTCGAGGGCTGTTACCATGGACATGCAGATGCGTTTCTCGTAAAAGCAGGCAGCGGTTTGGCTACTTTCAATATACAAACGGTTCCCGGCGTGACCGCCGGTGTGTCCAATGATACACTTACCTGTGCTTACAACGACCTGGATGCAGTGCAAAAGCTCGTTAAAGAAAACAAAAACGAGATCGCCGCTATCATCATTGAACCCGTGGCGGGCAATATGGGTTGTATCCTGCCCCAACCCGGTTTTATGGAGGGACTCAGAAAAATATGTGATGAAGAATCCATCGTATTCATTTTTGATGAAGTGATGACTGGTTTTCGCCTGGCGCCGGGTGGTGCGCAGCAGAGATTGGGCGTTGCTGCCGACCTGGTTACCTATGGCAAGGTGATTGGCGGAGGAATGCCCGTTGGTGCTTTTGGCGGAAGGAAAGAGATCATGGAAAAAATAGCCCCACTCGGTAATGTTTACCAGGCAGGCACATTAAGTGGCAACCCCATTGCCATGATAGCGGGTTACACCATGCTGAAAGAACTCAACACAAGGCGGCATATCTATACTGAACTGGAAGAAAAAACTGCCTACCTGCATGAAGGATTGAATCAAGTATTGCTTGCATCTGGCACCCCGTTTGTAATTAACCGGCTGGGTTCTATGATCAGCGTGCATTTCAGCGGAACGCCCGTAACGGATTTTGTAACGGCCGCAGCAGCCAACAATGAGCTGTTCAAAAATTATTTCCATGCCATGCTCAAACGCGGTATTTACCTGCCACCATCGGCCTTTGAGAGCTGGTTTCTCAATAACGCCCTTAGCTATGCTGACCTGGATGCTACTGTTAGGGCAACAGAGGAGAGTTTGCGGGAGATTCTTTGAGAAAGCTTCGAGCCATGAGCTGCGAGCTGCGAGCTTTGGGTTGGTTTACGCAGAGGATTTGGGGCCCAGTTTTTTTCGGCTCACAGCTCGCAGCTCAAAGCTTGAAGCTTGCCTCTAATCTAAACATCCGTTAAAACCCGCCCGCCAATCCCTAAAAAGCAGTAATTTGAACATTCAGGCAGCGTTATTAGACTAAATTTTATCTGATATTCGTAGATGTAAGCATATGATACAGACAAAAATCCTCCGACTGAGCCCACGCCTTGCAATTCTCCTTTCTGTTTTCCTGGCTTTTAGCGCCTGCCAGAAAGAATTCAGTATAGAAAATGGCGCTTTTGGCGGTACCGCCCAGGGCGAACTGATAGACTCTTTAGGCAATTGTAAGAACATCACCATACAGGGTAATTATTATGTGGATACCCCTCTCACCAGTAACAATTTTGTAACGGTAAATGTGAATTTTACTGCCCCGGGCAAGTACAAGATCTTTACGGATACTGTCAATGGCATGTGGTTCATCGATTCCGGTTTTGTAGTGAGCGCGGGCCAGAAATCGATAAAACTAAAAGGAAAAGGCACTCCTATCCTTGCCAAAAAATCAGATTTCGCTGTATTCTTCGGAAATAACCTTTGCGTATTCTCTGTAACCCCGTCCAATAGCGGCAGCGGTGGGGGTGGCGGCGGCACAGGTAATACCAATACAGATTATTTCCCAACAACCGCCGGGTCAAGCTGGGTATACCAGTACATTCCAAAGCTGGGTACCCTGGATACATTCTCAGTTCGTGTGGCGGCACAAACGGTTACCATATCCGGCGACCCGCTTACCTATTCTAAATTCGGTACACGTTTACAGGACACTTTCTTTTTCGCCAAAAATACAGCAGGGGATTTTTATGCGCTCAGTACCGTAGACTTCGATTATATTTTATTGTTTGATTCCATACCCAATTACTTTTTATCCTATCCATTCCTGAAGCCCAATGCGAATGTTGGGGATACCTGGGAAACGGCTGAGTACGGCAAAGTTCGGTTGGATGGCGCCAATTCGACGGAGAGAGGTATGGCAAAAGCTGTATTCACCATCATCACAAAAAATACATCGCCCTACACCATTGGCGGTAAGACCTATAACAATGTGATCAATGTAAAACGGGATATCATGTTTAAACCGGATGGAGGCAATTTCCGTTTGGTATTAAGCGGCAACTCGTATTATGCAAAAGGATATGGCCTCATAGACCAGGTAATTGGTACATCCCCCAATTCGCAGGCTGTATCGTTATTCCAAACCCCCGAAATAAAATAATATCAAATCCCATACACATAAAAAGAGGCCGTCTCAACTATTAGTGTGAGACGGCCTCTTTTCTTATGTTGATTGCCATCGATTAAAATATCTGCGTTTTATCGTTCACCAATGTATCCGTCTCAACAGTTGTATGAACCTCTTCTGTATGCTTTTTGAAGAATCGGTTCTGGAAAAGCAGGATCACGATTACGCCCGCAGAGATAGCCGCATCTGCAATATTAAACACGGGGCGGAAAAACTCAAACTCATCTCCCCCTACAAACGGAACCCAGCCAGGATAGTGCGCATTGGTAATGATGGGAAAATACAGCATGTCAACCACCTTGCCATGAAACAAACCCGCATATCCCCCACCAGCCGGAAAAAGTTTTGCAAGGTTTTGTGAGAATGGATTGCTGGCATCAAAGATCAACCCGTAGAACAGGCTGTCAATAAGATTTCCCAAAGCACCGGCATAGATCAATGCCGCGCAAATAATGAAACCCCTGTGGTAGTGCTTGCGGATAAAATCCCTTAACAGGAAAGTACCCCAGATCACAGCCACCAGCCTGAAAAGCGTTAAAGCTATTTTACCAAAACCACCACCAAATTTCCAGCCCCATGCCATGCCCTCATTCTCTACAAAATGTAAACGGAACCAGTTGCCGATTACTTTGTGTTCCTCTCCCGCATAATAATTGAGCTTGATGTAGAACTTTAATGCCTGGTCGGCAAATATGATCAGGAGAATAAGGAGAATAACTTGTCTGGCTTTCACTTGATGGTTTTATGGTGGGCAAAGATAGGGTATCGCCGATTTTCAAATCGCGTTCCTGCTCCGCGCCATTCGGAAATGGGGAAATTTGGGTTTGCGTTAACCTGTAACACGCTAAATTTCAATCGTTCCTATCAACACTAGCCGGTAGGCATCGGAAGGAACCGGGCCACTACTCTTCCACATATACCCGCTTAACCCGCTGGCTGATACCGGTTAGCACCTCATAAGCGATTGTGCCCGACCATGCTGCCACCTGCTGTACGGGAAGGTTTTTACCAAAGACCTCTACCTTATCGCCCTCTTTTATTCCGGGGACATCTGTAACATCAATCATTGTCATATCCATGCACACACTACCTATTACCGGAGCCAGCATCCCATTTACAAACATGTGTCCCATGCCATTACCCAGTCGCCGGCTGAACCCGTCTGCATAACCTATCCGCACAGTAGCTATCCGGCTCTCCCGCTGCACAATGCCTTTACGGCTGTAACCGATGGTTTCACCTGCTTTTACCGTGCGCAACTGGGCAATGGTAGAGGTTAGCGTGGTAACTGTAGCGAGTGATATCTTCCCTTCTGCTGCACTGTCAACGCCATACAATCCAATGCCCAGTCGCACCATATCAAACTGGTAAGCTGCATTGCGAAAAATGGCCGCGGAATTGGCTATATGTCGTATGAAGGGATAGGGCAACCACTGGCCTAGCACACGGCAGCCCTGTTCGAACAAAGCTACCTGCTGTGCGGTAAAGGCATCATGCTCCGCAGCTTCACTTGCCACCAGGTGACTGAATACAGAGCGCACCGCCATGGTATCTTTTTGAGATAACATTCTGGCCAGGGGCCCGGCGTCTTCTACTTCAAACCCTAACCGGTTCATACCGGTGTTAAGTTTGATATGCACGGGAAATTGCCGGATGCCCTGCCGGCTGAGGTATTTATGAAAAGCCTGGTAGATGCCGAATGAATAAATTTCAGGCTCCAGGTCAAAGCTGACCATTGCATCAAACCCGGCTTCATCTACGTTCATCACCATTATGGGTAAACTGATACCGGCTTTACGCAGTTCTACACCTTCATCTGCATAAGCCACTGCCAGGTAATCTACTTTGTGAAACTGTAATACCCGCGCCACCTCTGCGCTGCCACTGCCATAGCTGAATGCTTTTACCATCGCCATCATTTTGGTAGCGGGCCTAAGGTGTTTCTGGTATTCCTTCAGGTTATGGATCATAGCAGAAAGATCAATCTCCATCACTGTCTGGTGAACTTTCTGTTCAAGCAATGCCGATATGCTTTCAAAAGCAAATATGCGTGCCCCTTTCAGTAAAATGTATTCATCCCTGAACGATTGCATGGCTGCCTGCTGGAGAAACGCATCAGTAGACGCGTACGTCGAAACATCGGTGATGATTGCCGAAAAAATATCTGCGTAACGGGAAAGCGCAGGGCCAATTCCGATCAGCCTGTCTATATTCCGAGCCGCTAATTGCGCCGCTATTTCTTTATACAATAACAACTCGTGCTGGCCGGATTGTAATATATCGGAAAGAATCACGGTTTTGCGATGCTTACCGGCCTGCTGCTGCAGGTAATCCAGGGCAAGACCCAGGGATGCTGTATCATTACTATAACTGTCATTCAGCAGGTAACAATTGTTAACTGCTTTTTTCAATTGCATGCGCATCTCAACAGGCTCAAGCAACAGCATCCGCTGTTGGATCACTTCATTCCTGTAACCCATGGCCAGCAGGACGCACCAGCAGGTGATGCCATTATCAATGGATATCCGGTCGGTAAATGGAATCTGAATTTGCATTTTCTCACCCTCGTAGTCGGCAGTAATCATGGTATGCTGCAGTTCTTTTTGTTCGGATACAATCCTGAGTATTGCTTCCTTATTGCGGCTCCATGAGAAAAATACGGTTTCACCAAAGCGTACGCGGTCACCGGAATCGGGAGAGAGAAATGGCGCAACGGATTCCCGGCAGAAAATAAATGACTGCACATGCGAAAACAATTTGGCTTTTTCCAGTGCTTTCTCCCTGTTATCTGTAAAGCCTTCACTGTGTGCATCTGCAAGATTGGTGAATACGCCATGCGTGGGGCGAATAACATCGGCCAGTTGTTGCATTTCATTGATGGTGGAAATGCCCGCTTCAAAAATACCCAGTGTATGCTGCTCTGTCATCTGCCAAACGCTGAGCGGCACCCCAACCTGCGAGTTATAGCTGCGTGGACTGCGTACAATGTTGTGGTCATGCTGCAGGAGCTGGTACAGCCATTCTTTAACAATGGTCTTGCCATTGCTGCCGGTAATGCCGATAACCGGGATGGAAAACCTGCCCCTGTGAAAAGCCGCCAGTTGTTGGAGCGCCTTTAGTACATCGGTCACCCGTAAAAATACAGCACCTGCATAATCAGCGATGTTGACCGATTTGCTTACCACAAAATACCGTACCCCGCGCCCGTATACTTCAGGAAGGAATTGATGACCGTCGCGTCGCGGCCCGGAAATTGCGAAGAACAGTGAGCTGGCGGGGAATACGATCTTGCGGCTATCGATCAGCAAATGTTCGATAACAGTGTTGTCCTTACCCACTGCTTCCGCACCTATGATCTCTGCAATATGTTGTAAGGGGTAGGCCACACGTAAATGTAGGAGTTAAAATGGATCGGGGCCCTGGTCAGGCGGTGTTCCTTTCTTCTGCTTTTTGATGGAATAAAGGATAGAACCCGAAATACAGACCACAATCACTCCTAAAGAAATAATCACCTGCATATTTTTCCCGATCCACTGGCTTACATAATGTTCCGCCAGCATTTTTGCACCGATAAATACCAGCACAATGGCAATACCCTGCTGCAGATAATCGAATTTTGACACCGCCCCGCGCAAAAGAAAAAACAAGCTGCGCAAACCGAGTACCGCAAAAATATTAGAGGTATAGATCACCAATGAATCTTTTGATATTCCCATCACGGCAGGAATGGAATCCAACGCAAACACCAGGTCAATGGCCGCCAGTAATATCACCACTACAAAAAGCGAGGTGTACCTGCGTTTGCCATCCTCCTGCACCCAGTATTTTCCGTCGCCATCATGGTTAACAAGGGGAAGCAATTTCTGCATCCACCTGTATATTTTTGAATTATGCGGGTCAAATTCCTCTTCGTCATTTGCGGTAAACATTTTATAGCCAGTGTACAGAAGAAACACCCCGAAAATATAAAGTATCCATTCAAACCTGGCTACGAGCGCCACACCAACGGTAATAAAAATGACCCTGAAAATAATCGCCATCAATATCCCGATCAGCAGCACCCGCGGATAATGTTTTTCTTTTACACCAAACGAACTGAAGATGAGAATGAACACAAAAATGTTATCAATGCTCAGGCTCCACTCCATTAAATAGGCGCTCAGGAACTCGAGTGCCAATTGTGACCGGGTAACCTGGTATGCCGGGTCCGCATTTATATCATCTGCGGCAAGTTTAGGGCCCTGTATTAAAAGGAAAACAAAAAATACCAGCGCAAGTCCCACCCAGAAGAGAGTTTGCATCAACGCCTGCCTGATGGTAACGGTTTTATTTTTTTTACTCAGCAGGCCAAGATCAAATGCAAGCGCTATAACTAAAACGATACCAAAAACAAGATAAACTACCTGGTGTGCAGACATGGATGAGAGGATTGGACAGCAAAGATAGGGACACCGCGCATTACAGTCAGGCAGTATATTTCTTTTTTCGCAGCCATTGCAATAAAATACCGGTAATCACCAGCAAAATCAATGGCAATGCGATATTAATGAGCTGCCAGGTACTACGTTGTTCCTCCACTTTGCGCCTGTCGAGCAGCCTGAGTACAAATTCTTTGTTCCTGCTCTCAAACAGATGGTTATCACTAACCAGGTAATCGATGGAATTGAGAAAGAATTCGCGGTTGGCAAAACGGTAATTTTCCAGGGGCAGCGTTCCCATTGACAGTGGGCCGGCGGTATTGCTTACGGTATTGGTAACGATATCTGCATCCGCCACCACTACCTGTTTACCCTCCTGTGCGGCACTGGTAAGGAACGGTTTGCCGGTAATCCTTGCCACCGAATCCAGCACATTTTTACCCAGCCTGTTTGCAAACAAGGAATTGAATTTCCCCTCCAGCAACACGGCCACAGGAATATAGCTTTTGTTAAACGATGACAGGTCCTCATCTCCTTTTACACTATTTAATGAAACCATTGCGGGTGACACCAGCCTGCGGCTGTTACTGTCTGTGGCCAAAAGAATGGTCTTGCGGATGCCAGGCGCTTTTACTGTATCAATACTTGAGGGGAAAATGGGCAATACCCTGTCCAGGTTACGGGATATGGGATTATCCGAACGCGCGGCGAGAAAAGGATAATATGGCCAGGGTATCCGCTGCATACGAGGGCTGCCATCCGCATTTTTACCTACCACCAACGGAATTTTGGAACAGTTCAGATCCTGTGCAAGATCGGGATTGATCCTAACGCCGTATTTGAACAGTATGTCATCCAGTTCCAGGCCGCGATCAAAAGCTGTGTATTCTGCCTGGTTGCGCATCAGGCTATCAAGTTCGGCGTGCAGCTTGTCAATGAACCAGATCACCTGACCGCCATTCATAATGTACTGGTCAATCTTCAGTTTGTCTTCATCGGTAAATGGCAGTGTTGGTTTTACTATCAGCAAGGCGTCAATCATTGAGGCATCCGGGAATCCCTGTTTGAGGTCGAATACCGCGAGGCGATACTCATTGCGCAGGCTCTCGCCAAGATCATTTACTTTCAGATCAGTGGGTTCGCCATTACCCACGGCGTAAGCTACAGTGGGTACATAGCTGCGGGTGAGTTTATCAATGGCGCTGGCAAACTTATACTCCAGCAATGCCTCTGCGGCATTACGCGTAGCTTCAATGTCTTCTTCAGCATTGTCATTGACTACATTGAACTGCTTATATATTTTACGGCTGCTGCGGAGGTCAACTGCTATAGGACGCTGGCCCTCGCGGTAACTAACCAACGCAGAAGGAATGATCAACTGGTTGGTCTGGGTTTCGGAGCGGGAGGAAACTGTTTCAGTCTGCTCAAATACCACTCCCAGCCTGGCAAGGCTATCGTAGAACATCACTTTGGCAGTGTCATTGGTAATATCCTCACCCGGCTTCTCAAAAACTACCCGCACCAGGTTACCGGATAAGGATTTGAACTCATCAAGCAGGTCGCGTGTGGCGAGACTGAGCTTTTTGTAATCTGCAGGAAGATCCCCGGTAAGGAAAACGCGGATAGTGACGATACTATCCACATTTTTCAACAGCGTCTTTGTGGCCGGGGTAACGCTGTGTCTTTTTTCAGCCGTAAGATCAAGGCGGAATGAAAACAAAGATGACAGCAACACCACCGCCAGGAAAAAAGCGGCCGCAATCCAAACACTATAGGTATGTCTCCAGATTTTCTGCATAAGTTCAGCGCCTCACAAGGTTTCTTTGGGTGATGAACAGGAAAAGTGCAATCATTCCCATAAAATAAATGACGTCACGGCTATCAATTACGCCGCGGCTGATGCTTCGGTAATGAAAATTAATGCCCAGCATCTCTATATAATAATCGCCCCCGGCTTTAAACAAAGGCAGTTTGCTGATGGCCTCAAAACCATTGTATAATAGAAAACAGGTGAATGCGCCGGTTATAAAAGCCACCACTGTATTATTGGTAAAGCTGCTGGCGCAGATACCAATTGCGGTAAACACGGCCCCCAGGAATACCAGGCCAATATAACTTCCGGCCGTTCCGCCAATGTCTATGCCGCCCGTTACACTGAGTTGTTGCACAGAGACCGCGTACACAATGGTAGGCACCAGTGCGGTAATCACGATAATCAAAGCCCCAAAAAATTTCCCCCATACTATCTGTGCCGGTGTGAGCGGAAGGGTCCTGAGTAGTTCAAAAGTTCCGGTTTTGTATTCGTCTGCCATACTGCGCATGGTGATGGTGGGAACCAGGAACAACAAAATCCAGGGAGCGAGGTTAAAAAAATTAGCCAGAGAAGCATACCCGAAATCGAGGATATTGCTATCAGGAAATACAAAAAGAAAAAGTCCGTTGAGAAGCAGGAACACTGCCAGGGCGATATAGCCGGTAAGACTGCTGAAAAATTGCTGCCATTCCTTTTTGCAGATCATCCACATAGTTCAAAACTAATTGTAATTTGTTAACCAACCTGCACGGCACAGTTAATAGAAATCGTTTTATGGATTTTATCACATTTATGCATCTCAATCAAAACCACTGTCATGAAACTGAGACTAGCTCTGATCCTGATTTGCCTGCTGGGTATCGGCTTGTTTGCCAGGTCACAGAACCCCAACAACGGTCGCCCAAAGGTTAGCACGGTCTGGAAACCAGCTACCCCGCTATTGCCTCTGGATATCAGTACGCCTCCTATACCCGTCACCAAAATGGAGATTACCCCTTTGGATTCTCCGCGGTTCCACCGGCATGTCCCGCCTCCGCCTCCGCCGCTAAGGCCCGTAAAGGTTACGGTTGTTTCCAAAACGGCGAAACCAGTTCCCCCACCTCCCTCGCCGCAAAAGCCAGCCGGTATTGATAATCGATTACAAGAGGATGAGCATCCATTGCCCCCTCCGCCTCCGCCAAAACCCGGCAAAGTGAAAGGTGCTCCCGTTACACCTGATACGCCGCCATTGGATTTGGAGAAAGCTTAATGCATAACCGGTATGGGCAGGGTATATCGCATTGTGAACCGAACATTTAAGCCACAGGATGCAAAAAAATGCCGGCGCAAAACACCGGCATTGAATTATTTATTTTAGCGTGGTATAGCTTAGACCGCAAAACTTTCGCCACAGCCGCAGCTTCGGCTGGCATTGGGGTTATTGAAGTAAAACCCTTTTCCATTCAATCCATCCGAAAAATCAAGTTCAGTATTAACGAGGTACAAAAAACTTTTCAGGTCGGTAACTACTTTGATGCCGTTGTCTTCAAAAACCTGGTCCATCGGTTTGATTTCGTTATCGAAATCAAGTTTATAGCTCAACCCCGAGCAACCTCCACCTACCACACCCACGCGCAGGAAATACGAATCATCTCCTGTTACACCGGCCTCTTCCATCAATTGATGAACTTTCTTCTTCGCCTTATCGCTTACGTAGATACTATTTTCTGTTGCTACCATCTAATTAATTAATAATTAGTAATTAATAATTGGTAATTAGTAACTGCTTAATTACCAATTGTGGCTAGTGGATCCTTTCTTCGAAAACCAATTCTTCCAGCCCGTTCTTCTTGCGATAATCGTTGATCGCAGATTTAATCGCATCTTCTGCCAATACGGAGCAGTGGATCTTTACAGGCGGAAGGTTCAGTTCTTCCACCAGGTCCATGTTGTCTATCTGTACGGCCTGGTCTACTGTTTTTCCCTTTAGCCATTCTGTGGCCAGGGAGGAAGACGCGATGGCGGATCCGCAGCCAAAGGTTTTGAATTTGGCATCGGTGATCACACCGGTTGCGTCATCCACCTCTATCTGCAAACGCATTACATCGCCGCACTCGGGTGCGCCCACCAGTCCGGTACCTACATTCTTTCTCGATTTGTCCAAAGTACCTACGTTCTTCGGATTGCTATAGTGATCGATTACTTTTTCTGAATATGCCATGGTTGAAATTGTAAATTTGAAAATTTGAAAATATGCAAATTTGAAAATGAAAGAGGTGTTTAACCCCCCTGTGTCTATTTGAAATTCTTTTCAATAGGACACATTTTCAAATCCTAATGATGCGCCCATTCTATCTTATCCATATCCACCCCTTCTTTAAACATTTCCCAGAGCGGGCTCATTTCCCTCAGTTTAAGCACAGTGTCACTCACCGCTTTGATTGTATAATCGATCTGGTCCTCCGTGGTGAACCTTCCCAAACCAAAGCGTAGCGAACTATGTGCCAGATCATCTCCCAGCCCCAGCGCTTTTAACACATAACTGGGCTCCAATGATGCAGATGTGCAGGCCGACCCCGAGGAGAGTGCAATGTTTTTGTTAAATCCCATCAGCAGGCCCTCGCCCTCAACGTATTTGAATGATATATTGGTCACATGCGGGAGACGATGTTCACGGTTTCCGTTTACATAGGCTTCTTCCAGTTGCATAAGTGCATTTTCCAGCTTATCGCGCAGTTTGCTTAGTCTGGCCGCATCTTCCGCCATTTCGAGGCGGGCCAGTTCACAGGCTTTTCCGAAACCTACGATACCGGGTACATTGAGTGTACCGCTACGCATGCCCCTTTCATGACCGCCCCCATCCATCTGGGCGGTAACTTTCACACGCGGGTTTTTCCGGCGAACATAGAGCGCACCAATCCCTTTCGGACCATACATTTTATGGGCCGTGATGGCCATTATATCGATACCGTCTTTGTTCACGTCAACAGGAACTTTGCCTACGGCCTGTACAGCATCTGAAAAATAAAGTATGCCATTCTTTTTTGCCAGCGCACTGATCTCTTTCACGGGTTGGATCACACCTATTTCATTGTTCGCATACATGATGGCGATAAGAATGGTAGTGGGCCTGATAGCTGCTTCCAGTTCTTTCAGGTCAACCAATCCATCTGCTTTTACCTCCAGGTAAGTTACTTCGGCGCCCAGGCGTTCAATATGTTTGCAGGTATCCAGCACCGCTTTGTGTTCGGTAGTGCAGGTAATTACATGATTTCCTTTGCTGCTGTACATTTCGAATACGCCCTTAATGGCAAGGTTATCCGCTTCTGTTGCACCGGAAGTAAAGATGATTTCTTTGGGGTCGGCGCCAATCAGTTTGGCCACCTGCTCGCGCGCATAATCAACTGCTTCCTCTGCCTCCCATCCAAAAGGATGGTTACGGCTGGCCGCATTACCAAAATGTTCGGTAAAATAGGGTACCATTGCTTCCAGCACGCGCGGGTCCATAGGCGTGGTGGCATTGTTATCCAGGTAAATAGGTAATTTCAACATAGTGCACCAAAAAGTTTATAATTCCAGTGTGACAAATTTACTGCAATTCGTTCTATAAATTTGAAGCAAAACCCCCCGGTCACCGTTTTTTTCATATTTCGAAACAGTACCGCCTCAAAACCATAACTCATGTTAAAAATTGAACATATAGGGATCGCCGTCAGGGACTTCTCAAAGGCAATACCCCTGTTCGAAAAGCTGCTTGCCACCCCCTGTTACAAAACAGAAACCGTGGAATCGGAGCAGGTCAATACCGCTTTTTTTCAGAAAGGCGAATCCAAAATCGAACTGCTGGAAAGCACCCAGCCGGAGGGTGTTATTGCCCGTTTCCTCGAAAAGAAAGGCGAAGGCATTCACCATATTGCATTTGAAGTAAGAGATATCCATGCTGAAATGGCGCGTTTACAGGCAGAAGGATTTGTATTACTGAATGAAACACCCAAACCGGGCGCGGATAACAAACTGGTCTGTTTCCTGCATCCTAAGGATACGAATGGTGTATTGGTGGAATTGTGCCAGGAAAGATGAGGGATGGGAAATGGGAGATTGCAGATTGGAGATGGGGATGCAATCCAAAATCGCCAATCCAAAATCCTACTGAATTCCCAGTTTTTCCACCGCTACCTGGGCAGCAACCTGGCTGGCGTCTTTTTTGTTGTAGCCTTTGCCCAGGGCGAGTAGCTCACCATCCAGGATGGCGTGCATGGTGAAGAGGCGGCGGCTGCCTTCCATTTTTTCTTCAGCCAGTTGGAAGACGAGTGTCTTTCCATTCTTGTTGGCCCAGCCGATCAGTTTGTTTTTCAGGTTGATATCGAGCAGTTCCAGGTCATCCACAAACATATGCGGTATCACGATATGACGCAATACCCAGTTATGCGTTTTGATATAGCCTTTGTCAAGATACACCGCACCCACCAGCGCCTCCAGCGTATTACCGAAGATCTGGCTGCCTTTCAGTGCATTGTCAAATTTGTTATAGAAAGTAAGTTTACGCAGTCCCATCTTAAGCGCAATATCATTCAACTGCTGGCGGTTAACCATTTTGCTGCGCATTTCGGTAAGGAAGCCTTCGCCTTTATAGGGATAACGTTTGAATAGATAATCGGCCACAATAGCACTTAAGACGGCATCTCCCAGGTATTCCAGGCGCTCATTGTTTTCATCTGCTGTTTCTTTAACGGATCTGTGACTGAGGGCGGTGCGGTATAATAAAGCATTGCCGGACTTGATGCCAAGCACGTTTTTCAATTGTTTTTCAAAAGACGAATCGGCGCCTTTTTTCAGGATCTTTTTGAGGAATTGCACGGACTTAAGCTACGAATTTTTTTACAATCACACAGGCATTGTGGCCTCCAAATCCAAATGTATTGCTCAAAGCCGCATTGACGGTTCTTTTCTGGGCATGATTGAAAGTGAAGTTAAGTTTCGGGTCGAGTTCCGGATCATCAGTAAAATGATTGATCGTTGGCGGAATGATGTCATACCGTACACTCTGGATACATGCTATGGCTTCTATCACACCTGCAGCACCCAGGCAATGGCCCGTCATGGATTTGGTAGCGCTGATATTGAGTTCATAAGCATGCGCACCAAATACCTCGGTAATGGCTTTGGCTTCGGCACCATCACCCAATGGCGTGGAAGTACCATGGGTATTGATATAATCGATCTCTTCGGGTTTCATATTGGCATCTTTCAATGCCGCTATCATAACGTTGCGTGCACCCAATCCTTCCGGGTGCGGGGCCGTTAAATGATAGGCGTCGGCTGTTGCGCCACCGCCCGCCACTTCACAATAGATTTTGGCACCCCTTTTCAGCGCATGTTCCAGGTCCTCCAGAACCAGTACCCCGGCCGCTTCCCCCATTACAAAACCATCACGGTCCTTGTCATAGGGGCGACTGGCTGTTTTGGGATCGTCATTCCTTTCGCTCATGGCTTTCATGGCGTTGAAACCGCCTACGCCGGCCATGCTCACCACCGCTTCGGAACCCCCGGCCAATATGATATCGGCTTTCCCGAGGCGGATGGTATCAACAGCGGCAATAATGCCATTAGTGCTTGAAGCACAGGCACTTACCACTGCAAAATTGGGTCCGCGAAAACCATGTCGCATAGATATCTGCCCTGCGGCGATATCAAGGATCATTTTAGGTATAAAAAAAGGGTTGAAACGGGGTGTGCCATCCCCCTGTGCAAAGTTGATCACTTCATCCTGAAAAGTAACAATGCCACCGATGCCGCTGGCAAAGATTACCCCCACCCTGTCAACATCAATGTTTTCACGACTGATGCCGGCATCTTTCACGGCCATATCACTTGCCACGATGGCAAACTGGGCAAAGCGGTCCGTTTTGCGGGCCTCTTTTTTATCCATGAATTCTGTGGGGTCAAATCCCTTTACTTCACAGGCAAACCGGGTCTTGAACTTGGCTGCATCAAATAAAGTGATGCTATCGGCACCGGAAACCCCATTTACCAACCCGTTCCAATAATCATCCAGATTATTTCCGAGTGGCGTAATGGCTCCGATTCCTGTAACAACAACTCTTTTTAACTGCATATAGCTGGCCTGTTTGAAGTGATAATCCGCCTTTTGTGGCTAGATGCCGCAAGAAGGCGGATTAAAATTATTCCTTTAAGGGAGTAAAATCTTACTTAGCGTGTTCTTCAAGGTAAGCAACTGCCTGGCCCACTGTAGTGATGGTTTCAGCCTGCTCATCAGGGATGGAGATGTTGAATTCTTTCTCGAATTCCATAATCAATTCAACGGTATCCAAAGAATCGGCACCGAGGTCGTTGGTGAAAGAAGCTTCATTGGTCACTTCAGCTTCGTCAACACCTAACTTGTCAACTATGATTTTCTTTACTCTTGTAGCGATGTCTGACATTGTAAAAAGTTTTTGTTACGGCTGCAAAAATATACTTTTTGTTACATACCCAATCTTTTCAGGCATTTTTGTTTGCAAACGGTAATCCGTATATACCGGCCCGTTTTTATGGTTTT
The DNA here is from genome assembly GCA_031424835.1 of Chitinophagaceae bacterium. GTDB lineage: Bacteria > Bacteroidota > Bacteroidia > Chitinophagales > Chitinophagaceae > Sediminibacterium. Next base: position 25,955 of record JANPIE010000062.1, on the reverse strand, counting down.
TACACGATAATTTTAGTAAAATGATCAGTATCTTGTACATCTTAGCCCCCTCATATGGCATTAAAAATTATAGATCATGGTTCCAAGGAATACCGCCAGATGGTGGATCTGCGCTATAATATGCTGCGCAAACCATTGGGTCTAACCTTTACACCCGAAGACCTGGCCGCGGAAAAGAACGATATCCTTATTGGATGTTTTGAGGATGATAAGCTTGAGGCCTGCTGTATGCTCACGGAAACGGACCCCAAAACCGTTCGTTTACGCCAGATGGCCGTTACATCTGTGCTGCAGGGAAAAGGTATTGGCCGGGTGTTAATGAGTTTTGCCGAAAACATCGCCCGCGACCGCGGCTACCGCCGACTCACCATGCATGCCCGCAAAACAGCCGTTGGTTTTTACGAAAAGAACGGCTACAAGGTGTGCAGTGATGAATTTGAAGAAGTTACGATTCCGCATTATGTGATGGAAAAAGAACTTTAGGGACAGTCTGGAGTCTGTGGTTTGGCGTTGTTGAAGGTTTTGTTGTTAACAGTTAACCACCAACGACCATTAACCTAAAGCAACCATAGACTAAAGACTGCAGACCACAGACTCATTTCGCTATCTACCAATCCTTTTGTTCAAAGTTCCTCTCAACTCATGCCTGAACTCATCCGTCATCCCCTCTTTTGGGACAAGGAAGAACGATTTGGAATCGAAATAAAGATGAAAAAAATGGGGGCTCTCGAAAAAGCGCGTGAAGCGTGACCAGGGCCATTCTACGGCACCACGCTGGCTTTCTAGCCTTACTTCGGTATCATTGAAGGATATAATAAAGGAATCGAGAAAAGTAGCGGCTTTTTTATAAATGCTATTGGGCAGGAAGAACCAGAAAGAAGCAATCATTACGATCCAAATAAACGAGCCCAGTAAAAATGGCTCGGGACGTATCTTTTTCAGGGCCAGCAGCACTGCAGAACCAATGGCAAATACATTAACCAGAACCAGCATTACCCTCACCTCCGGGCGCTGTATAAAATGGTAACGCAATGCCTGAATCACTTTTTTCTTCTCGTACGAAAAACTATGCTGCATAGGGCATGATGAAGGACAAAAATAGAGAAAAAGAAAATGAGAAAATGTGTTGAATACCGGTTGTTAAGGGATGAAGCATCAGGGACAACCGGTTAATGGCAAAGCCTGTTTAAACCCTACTATTCAACACCACTCAGTTTTGCTTTGCAAAACCAGTTGCGAACTGGTTCACCCCCTGCTTCGATAATCTTTCTTTGCCTGAAGCTATCACAACACGGTAGCTGAAACTGGCCGTTTGCCCCTTGAGTAAACGGTAGTTCATGTTTTCTTTCCCTTCTGAAAAAACTTTTTGTCCCAATGGGTTCGCTGCAAACAAACCATAATTGCGCGCGTGCCAGTACGTGGGATAACCGGGGTTCCCCGGATGATCAATTATCGCAATACTGATCATGTCATTTCCTTTCTTACCATACAACATGCACCAGTTGCCTCGTGTACCCCAGGCAGCCTCACCTTCCTTATCCTGCGAGGTTATATAGTTACCATTGGTGGAAGCATCTTTTGGCGCAGTTACTTTTGTAACATTGCCGTTATCATCTTTGTATTCTTTTGTCTGGGTTTGCGGCAACTCCAGCTCATGTGCCACACGTAATCCCAGCATACCATCTTTTGCATCTGGAAAGGAAACATTCTGCACTGCAGTAAACTCAGTGGTGCGGTCGATCACCCTTACATTGTCGCCCGCGCTGAAAATAAAAGTGGTTTTTTCCTGCAGCAATACATTTTTCTTTTCATCTGTCCAGTTTGCGAGATATACGAGTTTTCCCTTTGGTCCACTCTCGGTTTCTACTATTTTTTCTGTACGGATCCACCCGTAATTCTTTTTTTTGTCGGCAGCAATCGCATAGGAATTGTTCCAGAAATCAAGTCCGTTTACCTTCTCATAATTGAACCAAAGTCCGATATGATGCGGATGATCCGTTGGATCATTGGGCTGCGGGTTCCAGGGAAATCCACGGGTAATCGATTGACCATTAGCCGCAACAATGGGATAGAGAAAAGGCTTCTCCATTGTATCAGTATACACAAATTCCGTAAAAGCTTTTCCTCCCACGGCGATCACTACTTTCTGCTGCCCCGGCACAGGGGTTACCGTTACAGCGTTGCGTTGCGCCAACGTGTATACGGGCAGGAGTAGTATGATCCACGCAATTTGAAAAGAAGGAGATTTAAAAATCTGAAACCGGGCATTTACTTTGATCATGGTTAAAAGCTTTAATTACCGAAAAGGCAGCGAGTGCGTTTGTCAACTTTTCAATCACCAAATTGCAAATTATTATAACCTCACCTGCTTTTCCCGCGGAACCAACATTTTCATAATGCTCCATGCAATCAGGTATGCCACCGCACAAAAAGCAAACATGATGGAGTAGGAAGTAGACATGGAATCCAGCACCAGTTTTTTCTGAAGGGCCAGGAATTGGGCAAACTGATCAGGGTTTACCTGGTGCAATTGTGCCTGAAGATCCTTTGACAGGTTGAAAATTTCTTTGCGGGTAATATCAATCACCTCACCATATTTATCAACCAGGCGCAATTGCTTTACCTGCTCCAAGAACCCACCCATACCATTGGCCGTTGCCTGTTCCCATGATTGCTGTATCCCCGCCCATTTATAACTGTCAAACAGCCATCCGCCGATTTTTGAAATAATCACGCCCCCCAATCCACCCGCCATACCCCCAATACCCACCACTGAACCGATGGTTTTTTTGGGAAACATATCTGAAACGGTGGTAAAAATATTTGCCGACCAGGCCTGGTGTGCCGATGTACCGATACCGATCAGGATCACGGGTACCCAAAAACTATACTGACCGAATGGCTGTGACGCCAGCACCACCAGGGGAATGCATGCGATGATCAGCATCGCTTTCATTCGTCCATCATAGGGTTTGTAACCCTTGTTTATAAAATAGGTGGGAAACCATCCGCCTCCTACACTGCCGATCATTGTCATGCTGTATAAAACAGCCAATGGAAGCATCACATCGGTTCCCTGCATACCGTATTGGTCCTTCAGGTACCCCGGTAGCCAGAATAGATAAAACCACCACACGCCATCCGTCAAAAATTTACCGATCGCAAAAGCCCATGTCTGTTTAAATCCGAGTAATGTAAGCCAGGGAGTTCTGGCTGCAGATTTTTCGTTTTCTGTTTCGTCCGCTACTTTGTCGCTATTGATATAATCGAGCTCTGCTTTGGATAATCGTTTTTGTTTTGCGGGTACATCATAATAGATCAGCCAGAACACCAGCCAGACAAAACCAATCACACCAATGATGATGAATGCAGATTCCCATCCCCAGTTTTCTGCTATCCATGGAACGGACAGCGGCGCAAGCACAGCGCCTACATTGGCCCCTGAATTAAATATACCTGTTGAAAAAGACCGCTCTTTTTTTGGGAAATACTCGGCCGTAGCTTTGATAGCAGCAGGAAAGTTTCCCGCTTCTCCAAAACCCAGCACGGCCCTTGAAACCATGAACCCGATGATCGATACCGGCACTGCTGCAATGCCAACCATTCCCAAAACAGCCGCCACACCCGTACCTATGGGTACAGCATAAGCGTGAATGATGGCACCTATTGACCAGATAACAATGGCCCAGGCATAGCCTTTCTTAGTGCCCATTTTGTCTATGATCCTTCCGGCAAACAACATGGAAATAGCGTACACAAACTGGAACACCGACGCGATATTGGCATAATCTGAATTGGACCAGTTGAACTCATTTTCCAAAGTGGTCTTCAGCAAACTCAAAACCTGCCGGTCAAGGTAATTGACAGTAGTAGCAAAAAATAACAGGGCACAAACCGTCCACCTGTATTTACCAATTTTTTCCGCTAAAGCTGTCATGGCTATGATTTGATTGACTTGATAATTTCCAGTACCTGTTTGGTAGCGCTGGTGATCTGCGTATAGTCTTTTGCTTCCAGTAGTGCCTTGGTAATAAGTTTGCTGCCCATACCAACGGCGCAGACACCCGCTTTAAACCAACCCGAAATATTTTCTTTGTCAAGCTCTACGCCACCCGTTGGCATAAAGAGCAATCCCGGAAAAATTTCCCTGATGGCAGAGAGAAAACCGGGCCCCAGGATATTGCCCGGGAACAGTTTGATCATCTTTGCGCCAAGTGTTTCTGCCTGAATGATCTCAGAGGGCGTCATACAGCCGGGCACCCACAGCATATTGTTTTTGTCGGCTACCGCTGCAACGGATTCAACCAGGCCGGGACAAATGATATAATCAGTGCCTTCATCGATGAATTGCTGTGCCATGGGGCCGTTTTTGATGGTGCCGATACCGAGGTACATACCTTTGAGCTCTGCATCACATACTTTACGCATCTCCCGGAAATTGGTAAGGGCGGCCTCCCCCCGGTTGGTGTATTCAACGGCCCGTATGCCTGCGGCATAAAGGGCCCTCAAGACTTCTACACTAACGATGGTATCCTTGTAAAAATAAAGGGGCAGTATGCCCTGTTGGGGAATTAAGGAAAGGATCTGTTCTTTCTTTTCCATATAGCATTTTTTCGTGTAGCAATGTTATCAAAAAGAATAGAACGTTTTGTTTTTATTACGCAAACGTTTGCGTACTTTTTCCTGTGATTCCGGGTCTATTTCTTTTCCTGTCGCGGATTATTAAACACCTTTACGGACAGACTTGGAAGTTAAACATATATTCCTAAACAAAAGGTATTTTAAACCAACACTGATTATGGCAAAAAAAGTTGTTACCCTTGGCGAGATCATGATGCGCCTGTCAACACCGGATTTTCAAAGATTTGTACAAACCGACAGTTTTGATGTTACTTATGGAGGCGGAGAAGCGAATGTGGCGGTGGCCATTTCCAACTATGGCCTGGATGGTGTATTCGTAACCAAGGTTCCGGACAATGCATTGGGGCAGGCGGCCATTAACCATATCCGCCGCTACGGGGTAGATACACAATTTATTGCGCGCGGGGGAAAACGACTTGGCATTTATTTCCTGGAAACGGGTGCATCCATGCGTGCCTCGCAGGTTATTTATGACCGTGCGGGTGCATCTATTGCTGATGTAGATATCAGTGAATTTGATTTTGATAAAATACTGGAAGGCGCCAGTTGGTTCCATACCACCGGTATTACGCCTGCGCTTAGTGATAAAGCGGCTGCATTAACAGAAGCTGCGCTAAAAGCGGCCAGGGCCAAAGGCATCACCACAAGCATCGATCTTAACTACCGTAAAAAATTATGGAGTAAGGAAAAAGCAAGGGAAGTGATGACACGTCTCTGCCAGTATGTGGATGTTTGCATCGGCAACGAAGAAGATGCGGATACCACCTTAGGCTTTACCTCGGAAGGCACAGATGTGACCAAGGGTGAATTAAATCTTGACGGTTACAAAAGCGTTTTTAAACAAATGAAAGACAAGTTTGGTTTCAAATACATCGCATCCACTTTGCGTGAGAGCCATAGCGCCTCCGATAATGGATGGAGTGCACTGGTGTATGATGGCAATGAATTTTACCATACGCGCCAGTACGAGGTACGCATTGTTGACCGGGTTGGTAGTGGCGATTCTTTTGCCAGCGGATTTATTTTTGGCCTTGTAAGCGGTATGCCCATGCCCGAAGCGGCGGAATTTGGTGTGGCAGCCTCAGCTATCAAACACACCATACCGGGCGACCTCAACCATGCAACGTTAACCGAAGTAAAGGAGTTGATGAAAGGGGATGGCAGCGGAAGGGTGCAGCGTTAATTTTGAAATTGGCGATTGGGAAATTTTTGGAATTGTTTCCTGATTGACCTTAGATATGTCGCTCTCAGTTTAATAAATTCCAAAATTTCCCAATCCCAAAATTCCAAAATTCTCCTCATGATCATCGACAGCTTAGCCAACGCATCCAAATACATTTCACTGCATCCGCATTTTGAAAAAGCATTCGACTACATCAACAGCATTGATCTCTCCGCCCTTGAAGCAGGGAAGTTTGATATCGATGGCGATAACATTCGCGGTATTGTTTCAGACAAAGCGGGAATGACCGTTGCTGAATCCACTTCCAAATTCGAATGCCACAGGGCGCATATCGATATACAGGTGTGCATCCAGGGTAAAGAAACCATGGGCTGGAAACCACGTAGTTCATGTTCAGCACCAAGAGGGGAATACAATCCTGAAAAAGATGTTATGTTCTATGAGGATGCCCCGGATATGTTCTTCGGCCTAACCGATAACCAGTTCGTGATCTTTTACCCCGAAGACGTGCATGCCCCGATGATCGGACAGGGGAATATTAAGAAGCTGGTGGTTAAGGTGAAGATATGAGAATATCGAACAGACGAGCAGGGAACAGATGAACAGACGAACAGATGAGCAAGGAGCAGGTGAACAAGGGAAGGAAAATATGAGTACGCGAATGATTTTTAATGTCTTTCCGATCCCTGCCCCTCCGTTCATCCGTCTCCCGTTCCTTGCTCATCTGTTCATCTGTTCCCAACTCCTAACGCATATCTGCGATTGCTACGGGATCCATGTCTGTAAACGTATAATTCTCCCCTGCCATTGCCCAGATAAAAGCATAGTTGGTAGAACCCGGGCCGCAATGAACTGACCAGGGAGGTGAGATCACCGCTTCATGGTTAGCCATCACAATATGGCGGGTTTCCTGCGGCTCGCCCATCAAATGAAAGATGCGGTGCTGTTCCGGCACATCAAAATAAAAATAGACTTCCATCCGGCGCGTATGGGTATGCGGTGGAACTGAGTTCCATACACTCCCGTCATTAAGTGCGGTAACGCCCATTACTATCTGGCAACTCTTTATGCCATCCTGGTGAATATATTTATAGATCGTTCTTTTATTGGCCGTGGCTTGTTCGCCCAGGTTAACGGGTGCAGCTTCCTGCTTTGTCATTTTATGGTTGGGATAGGTATGATGCGCAGGGGCGGACATCAAAAAGAAATCAGCGGGCGCATCTGCAAACTTGCTTGAGAAATATACATTCTGCGTGCCCTTGCCCAGGTACAGCGCGTCAAGCTTGTCAAGATCATAACTCACTCCATCGGCCTCAACCGCCCCGCTGCCACCTACATTGATAATACCCAGCTCCCTTCTCTGTAAAAAATGCTCGGCTCGAAGTTCCGGTTCATTCGGCAACGAGATCTTTTGCGTAACCGGTTTCACACCACCTATAATCACGCGGTCGTAGTGTGAATACACAAGTTTAACCGCATCGTTTTGCATCACCTGCTGCACAAGAAAATTCTCACGCAGCTCAGCCGTACTCATGCCTTTTACTTCTTTCGGGCTTGATTGAAAACGTATTTCCATATAGCAGTTTTTTATTTTTCCAATATCAACATAACAACGGGTTCATTAACAACTTATCCTATCTCCCCATCCATCCGCCATCCACTACCAATATAGTACCATTTACATAAGCTGCCGCTTCAGAGGCAAGAAAAACAGCAGGGCCCTTAAAGTCTTCCGGGTTTCCCCATCTGCCCGCTGGTATCCTTCCCAGGATGGTGGCGCTGCGCTCCGGGTCGTTGCGCAGGGCCTCGGTATTATCGGTTGCGATATAACCGGGAGCAATACCATTCACATTCAGGCCTTTTGATGCCCACTCATTTGCAAGGGCTTTCACCAAACTGCTCAATGCACCTTTGCTGGCGGCATAACCCGGTACGGTAATACCACCCTGGAAGCTCAGCAGTGAACAGGTAAAAATTATTTTTCCTGATCCCTGCACCAGCATTTTTTTACCAATCTCGCGTGCAATGATAAAGGGAGCATCGAGGTTGATGGCAAGCACAGTATCCCAATATTCATCCGGATGTTCCGCGGCAGGTGCCCGCTTTATGGTACCCGCGTTGTTAACAAGAATATCAATAACAGGATTTTCCGCGATAACTTTTGCAAGAAATGCATGCACTGCACCGCGGTCAGAAAGATCTGCTGTATAAGCTTTGAATGACCGCCCTGTTGCCAGCACTTCCTTTTCAATATCGCTGCCCGATAGAGCCAGTGTGGCGGAGACCCCAATAATATCAGCTCCGGCCTCCGCAAGTCCAAGTGCCATTGCCTTTCCGATACCTTTGTTGCATCCGGTAACCAATGCGATTTTACCGCTGAGATCAAATGCTGTTTTCATAGATCAGAATATAAACTTGGTACTTAAGAAATTGGATTCATGTCCGCTTACGATACCGTTGATGAGTTGCTTGTTATTCTCGGTCAGCTTAGCAGCCACAAGTGAACGGATTGAAAAAGAACGGAGGGCATCTACTACCGATAAGGTTCCCTCAGCGCTGTCTTTTCTGCCGGTAAACGGAAACACATCCGGTCCGCGCTGGCACTGGCAATTGATGTTTACCCGGCTCACCTGGTTCACCAGTGGATCAATAAGGGATGCCAGTTCTTTGTCATCGTTACTAAAAACACTTACCTGCTGGCCATGTGTTGAATCAATCAGGTAACTGATCGTCTCCTCCAGTTCAGTGAAAGGAACAACGGGGATCAACGGCCCGAACTGTTCTTCCCTGTATAATTTCATCTTTTTGTTAACCGGGTAAACCACCGCCGGATATACAAATGATTCCACCGTGGTGCCACCATTTTCATTCATGATTGCTGCACCATTGGCTAATGCATCATCGATACATTCTTTCAGGTAGGCAGGTTTGCCAGGCTCGGGTAAGGGGGTTAAAGCAACTCCGTCTTCCCATGGCATACCGAATTTCAGTTTGTTTACTTCTCCTGCAAGTTGTTTCACAAACTCATCTGCTATGCTTTTGTGTACAAATACTATTTTCAAGGCAGTGCAACGTTGTCCGTTAAATGATAAGCTTCCCAACACCGTCTCCTGCACTGCGAGCTTCAAATCGGCATTCTTTGTAATAATGGCTGCATTCTTGGCATCAAGTCCGAGTATGGCACGCAATCGATTTACTTTTGGATGCAGCTTCTTTAATTCGTTCGCCACTTTGCTTGATCCGATAAGCGTCAACACATTGATCTTGCCGGATTGCATAAGCCCGGGAATGATCGTGTGCCCGCGTCCATAGATCGTATTCACCACACCTTTGGGGAAACATTCCTTAAATGCATTCAGCAATGGATAGTGCAATAACGTTCCATGTTTCGGAGGCTTGAACAGTAAGGTGTTTCCCATAATGATCGCTGGTATCAACGTCGTGAACGTTTCATTCAAAGGATAATTAAATGGGCCCATACACAACACCACACCCAGTGGTGACCTTCTGATCTGCGCAACAATCCCCTGCTCAATCGTAAAACGTGATGAATCCCGGTCGAGGTCCTTGAGTGCATCAATCGTTGCATAAATATATTCAACCGTTCGATCAAATTCCTTCGTGGAATCTGAATGCGATTTGCCTATTTCCCACATGATCAGCTTCACCACAATGTCTTTCTGTTCGCGCATCATGGTAATGAATTTCTCTACGCACCTGATTCGGTCCGCCACATTCATGGTTGGCCAATGGCCCCGCCCATTGTCATAAGCCGCAACAGCGTTCTCCAGGGCTTCAAAGGCTTCTTTCTCTGTGCATACAGGATAGGTACCTATCAACTTCCGCTGCAAGCCCTTCTCGGTGCGGATGCAGACAGGCGAATACACTTCCTGTACGGCGCCATTCCAGGGTTTCATCTCACCATTACTTAAATATTCACGCTGGTGCACTTCTTCGATAGTGTATTGTTCTGGGATAGCCTGCTCTGTAACGAATGTTCTTTCGATTATTTCTGTGAATGACATATTCAATGTAAAAATTAATAGTTAAAACGTATGATCTTCAGTCTGCAAAGCTGGCATATTCGGAGTTAAGTATGACTATAATTTACGAAAACGTTTGCATAAAGCTGCGTAAACGCATGTTCACTACAGTTGGAAAAGTTTCGAAGTGGTTAGTACCCGCATTTCCTGGCACTTGCCAACCGCAGAGAATATGAGAAGCAGAGGATTCGCAGGGAAAAGCGGGCTAAGGTAAAATTGACTGCCAACCAAAATAGCTGCGTGCATTACGGTAGCTAATGTCTTTCACCACAGACCCCACCCAATCGATATCATCCGGCAATTCGCCATTCTCAATCTCCTCGCCGAAGAGGTTGCAAAGTATCCGCCGGAAATATTCGTGTCTTGGGAAAGAAAGAAAACTTCTCGAATCTGTGAGCATGCCTACAAAGCGGCTCAGTAATCCCATGTTGGATAGCGCATTCATCTGCCTGATCATTCCATCCTTCTGGTCAAGAAACCACCAGGCAGAACCAAATTGTATCTTTCCCGCAATAGAACCATCATTAAAGTTACCGATCATGGTTGCCAACAGTTCATTGTCGGAAGGATTGAGGTTATAAATGATGGTCCGTGCCAGTTTGTTATCGCTATCCAGTTTATTGAGGAACACAGCCAATGACCTTGCCTGTGAGAAATCGCCAATAGAATCCCAGCCCGTATCAGGCCCCAACTGTTGCAACATACGGGCATTGTTGTTTCGCAAAGCACCCAGGTGAAACTGTTGCACCCACCCTTTCTCCCAATCCCATTCAGCAAAATGTATCAGCATAGCAGACCGGAACTTTCGCTGCTCAGTCTCGTTCAATTGTTTGCCGGAATGTACTTTGTTAAAGATGGCATCTATTTCAGAACCTGTAAAATCATCTGCATAGATCTCCTCCAGGCCATGGTCAGATACTTTACATCCGTTGGCAGCAAAAAAATCGTGGCGGTTCTGTAAGGCAAAAAGAAAGTCATCAAAAGAAGAAACAGAAATTCCGGTTACTGCTTCCAGTTTTTTCACGTAGGCATTAAAATTTACTGCGCTGCTTACATTCATCGCCTGGTCCGGACGAAATGCAGGCAATATCGGAATTTCAAATCCGTCATTCTTTAACTGGATATGGTATTCAAGCGAATCCAACGGATCATCGGTAGTGCATACCAGCGCCACATTCATTTTACGAAGAAGATTCTTTACCGAATACTCCTTTGTTTGCAGAACTGATGTGCAGGTATCATAGATACTGGCGGCACTGCGGCTGTCAAGAATATCATGTACGCCAAAATACCGTTGCAGTTCCATATGCGTCCAGTGATACAAAGGATTCCGCAAGGTGTAGGGTACGGTGGCTGCCCACTGATCAAACTTTTCCCTGTCGCTTTTATCGCCGGTACAAAAACTTTCATCCACCCCATTGGTGCGCATCGCTCTCCATTTATAATGGTCTCCTGCCAGCCATACCTGTGTTAGGTTCCGGAACTGGTGATCAGTGGCAATCTGTTGTGGCGATAAATGACAATGGTAATCAATGATGGGCATCTCCCGCGCAAAATCGTGATACAATTTCTGCGCGGTCTTATTTGTCAGCAAAAAATTATCGTCTAAAAATTTTTTCATTATGCTTTGTTAATGTCCCCGGGAAGGAAAGTGAGGAAGTGAAAGGTGAAAAGTGAAAAGAGAGAGGTCAATCTAATTTTCTTCCTCACTTTTCCCTTCTCACATTTGACTTTTGACTTTTCACTTTTGACTTTTCACCTCTCACAAACTCACCCCCCGCTTCCAGGGAATAAAATCATCCTGATTAAGCAATACAGCTTTGGGGATGACCTCACCGCTGGCGGCTTTGATGCAGTATTCAAGTATTTCTTCACCCATTTCTTCAATTGTCTTTTCACCATCGATGATCTCACCCGTATTGATGTCGATAATATCGCCCATTCGCAGCGCCAATGAGGTATTGGTAGCTACTTTGATGGTAGGGCAAACAGGATTACCGGTGGGTGTACCAAGGCCTGTTGTAAACAGGATAAGGGTTGCACCACTGGCGGCTTTTCCTGTGGTGGCTTCCACATCATTTCCCGGCGTGCAAACAAGGCTCAGGCCGGGTTTGGTTGCCGGCTCGGTATTGTCCAAAACATCCACCACCGGCGAGGTACCTCCTTTCAGCGCGGCACCATTGCTTTTAATTGCGTCGGTGATAAGGCCATCTTTGATGTTTCCGGGTGAGGGATTCATATCAAAACCGGAACCCACATTCTCAGCGGCCTGGTTATAGCTCTGCATAAGGTGGATGAATTTTTTTGCTGCAGCCTCATCTATCGTTCGATCGATGAGTTGCTGTTCTGCGCCACATAGCTCAGGAAATTCGGCCAGCAGTACTTTTCCGCCAAGAGACACCAGCAGATCGGAACAATAACCAACGGCAGGGTTTGCAGAAATACCGCTGAAGCCATCACTGCCGCCGCATTTAACGCCAAGACAAAGTTTATCAAGCGTCGCAGGTTTCCTTTCCAGTTGGTTGATCCTGATTAATCCCGCAAAAGTCTGGCGGATGGATTCTGTTACCAGTTGCTCTTCACTCTGCGACTGCTGTTGCTCAAAAACCAACAGCGGTTTATCAAAACCGGGGTTGCGTTGCCTGATATCATCCAGAAGGTTCTGTGTTTGCAGGTTCTGGCAGCCCAGGCTGAGAATGGTAATACCCGCCACGTTGGGATGATCCGCATAGGCCGCTAATAACTTACTGAGTATGGCTGCATCCTGCCGGGTACCCCCACAGCCGCCCTGGTGATTAAGAAATTTGATTCCATCCACATTTTTGAAAACCCGCTTGGTAACTACATCCGACTCTTTGATCCGGAGATCAGCATTGGCGATATCTTCACCCCGTTGATACAATTCGAGGAGTAAATGCGTTTTCTGTTTGTACTTGTCTGAAACATCGTATCCCAATTCTCCATGCAGCGCCTCCCGGATCACATCTAAATTCCTGTTCTCACAAAATACCGTCGGCATAAATAACCAGTAGTTAGCCGTACCCACCCTTCCATCACTTCGGTGGTATCCATTAAAAGTTCTGTCTTTGAATTTTGATACATCAGGCGGCTGCCATTGGTAATGAGATGGCCTGAATACATATGGATCCGCTGCGTGCCTTGTGTTCCCTGTTGTCATTTTGCTGCCTGCAGCGATAGACACCTGGGCCTTGCCTACCAATACCCCATACATGATGATGGAATCACCCGGCTCCATATTCTTCATAAAAAATTTATGCTTAGCCGCGATATCTTCTGTAAGCACATAATTATTGCCGGCAAAAGCAATTGTTTCTCCCTTTACAAGGTTCACCAACGCCACCAGCACGTTATCATCTTTGTGTACCTGGACTATTTTTTGTTTACTCATGCAACTGATTTTTTAGTAACCCCCGATTTAAGAACGGCTGCGGCCCCCTGCTCCCCGAGAGATGCAATATACTGCAGGACAGTATCAGCAAAACCCGGGTGCCGGGTGAGGTCACTGCCAAATAAACTCCTGTCTTGTAAAATGGCAGTCACCGCACCAGGCGATTGCCAATGCGCAAATAACAGGGGCGCCTTGTCATCCTGAATACGGTAACGCAACCCGTTATACTCGCCGTAATAATTATCACCGTCTTTATGCACAGGCCGGCTGAAGAATATATAAGCCGCAAAGCCTAATGCCATGAAAGGAGGCACTTCCCGGTTCCATTCAAAATATTTATCGAGCAGTGGTACGGTACGCATCATCATTTTCGACGTGTACTGCACTGAAATGCTCATCCACTGGTGTTCGATAAAAGGATTTCTGAAGCGGTCAATCACAGAGGCCGAAAAAGCAGCGGCTTCTTCCATGGTGATATTTTCCTGCACCACCAGCGGGGCTATTTCCTGCAACATGAGCCGACTAACATACTTACAGAATACAGCATCATTCATGGCGTCTTTCACTGTAATAAATCCTGAAAGAGATGCCAGAGCGCAGGACAACGTATGGGTAGCATTCAGCAATCGAAGTTTCAGTTCGCGAAACTTATTGATGTCGGGTGCAAGTACCACACCTTTGTCTGCCTGGCTGAAGGAAAGTATACGCTTTGTGCGTTCACTACTGGTTTCAATGGCCCATAAACGATAGGTCTCACACATGATCATCAGCCCATCCTCATAACCCATTTCATTTTCTACGGCAGCCTGTTCTGTTTCAGATAACTTACCGGGGACGATACGGTCCACAAGGGAATTGCAAAAATCATTGGCGTTTGCCAGCCAGTATATAAATTCAGCAGGTAAGTCTTTCAATGTTGCCAACCGCATGACTATATCCTTAAGCACCGAACCATTGTCTACAATCAGTTCAGTAGGAATGATAACCATGCCGGCATCCATACTGCCATTAAATATTTTGTAACGATGTTCAAGCAAGGCCAGTAACCTGCCGGGAAAAGAAACCGGCGTTTTTGTGGCAGCGTCCGTTGCAACAAGTACAATACCTACTTCGGTGGTATTAGAAATGATGATCTGTATGGCTGCATCCGCGGCACAGGCTAATAGCTGGTCCCATTCTTCGCTGGCAGAAACAACACGACTGATTGCCGCATTGATCATGATTTTTTCCGAGCGAACCCCATTCTCCATTCCTCTCTCTACCAGCGTAAACATTCCATCCTGCTGTTTAAAGGCTTCCGTTCCTCCGTTGACTGTTGACTTTACCACCACTACGCGGCCATTGAATATGTGCTGCCTGTTGGCCTTATCAATAAAGTAATCCGGCAGTCCGCGCAGCAACACACCCGTACCAAATTGCAATACCTTTTCCGGCAACGCAAACACCGGGTTCGGTGGCGCCTGCTGCGGATCAAGTTGGGGTAGTATGTTGCGTGATAGCTGCATTGCCTGCATAATTAAAGAGAATTTTTTTTCAGCCATTCGGGATAATCCCTTGTCAGTAATTTTTCGGGCCATACACCATACCAGGCGTAGCCTGTTCTTCGTTCATTCTCTATTTCGGAAAGATTGTATTTTACCTGGCTGTCGCGCCCGCTGAAAAAAGGGCGGTTGGTACCGATCTCATAAAACCTTGCCCATACCCTGCTACCGCTCTTTGGTACAAGTACACGGTCCTTACCATTTGGCTCGTTGGGGGCCACGATATCTATATAGGTAAACCCATCAATTTTCACCGATTCAAACCAGTGCACCGCTGCAGTTATTGCCGCGCGAATACGCTCACCAGGGCCCTGCACCCGCATTAAAAAACGCGTGATGTTTACCGATTCCATACCGCTCAGAGAAACCAGTTCAAATTTTCTTGCCATCTCCGGCTGCAGTGTTCGTTTGTTATACTGTGCACACCAGGCGGTGAGAATACCTTTCACCTTAATCTGTGTATTCAGTATACATTCAACTCCTTTACTTACTGATTCGGAAACCGCCTGTACGCAGGAGCGATCAAGCACGTCCATGTCATTCTTCTGCTCAACCATATCCTGCAGCACATTGAGCACATTCACCATCGCGTCATCATTGTAAGTGATCTGGCTGCGGTAGCTGGATGAGTCGGGATAATATTGCGGCCAGCCCCCAGACGCATGCTGCGCCTTTAATAAATAACGAATTCCTTTTTCCGCCGCCGCAAGGTAAGCGCCATTTTGCGTTTTCTTGAAAGCTTTCGCGAGGTAGCGGATCTCTTTAGTGGTGGCACTGTTATCAATGGTTGCATCCCTGCGCAAAGAATCTGCCCTGATAATCCTCTTTTCTGTCTCTGTAAGTATTCTTGTGTAGTCTACTTTTACCTCGTCAATGGCTTTAGGCCAGCCACCCACCGCGCGCTGGTACACAAGCATATTGTCCGCAATCGGGTCAACACCCCGCTTTCCTACTGCCGGAACTTTGTCTGCAGAAAGCGCCGGTGTTTTGCGGCCTATCCATTTTGGGTCAATCACTGTCGCCTTAGCTGATGGTTGCCATTGGCCGGCAAACGTCCAGTTGGCATTGATCTGCGTGGCCATTGGTGCGCCCGCTGCTTTATGCAGGTTATCGGCATGCCAGGCATAATCGCCACCCTGCCGGTGTGCATTATAATAATATACACGCTCACCCCATTGAATTATATTCTGTGGATTGGACGGGTTAAGATAAATGGGTGCATCGGCCATATTGCTGGCGAAAGAACTATTCAGAATATAGAATTGTGCATCACGATGGTAACGGCCGAGTTTAAAGCCATCCTCACCACGAAAAGTACAGTTAACCAGCACCGTCTTTGAATCTTTGTATCTGGATCCATCATGCCAGATAGCTGCTGTATTTCCATGTGCAATAAACGTACAGTTCTCAGCATAGGCCCAACCGCGCGGACAATAAAAATCCACGCCGCCTTCCATCAAACAATCTTTAAAATAGAACATGCCGTTCTCTGTGTTCCATGGACTCACCGTATCCCCTCCAAAAGCTCGAAGAATGCAATTGCGGACGATCAACCGCGTTGTACCAAAACTCCGCAATGCCATCTGGTGCCCATCCCTTCTAACTGTTTTGTAACGGTTAATGCTGTCATTGGCACAATCGATATGTATGCCTTCCTTATTATTGATGTTATCAAAACCGAAGCTATTGGTGATGCTGAGATTTTCCAGTACGATATCATTTCCTTTTAGGTTTATCGTAGCTACGCCCCAATCATCCGGGTGTTCACAGCGCCAGATATCCCGCGCAAGTGAAATGGTCAACACTGTTTTGTTTTTATCTTCTCCAACCAACGTCACAAAATCCTTTTCAATAAATATTTTCTCCCTGTAAACACCATTGCGTATAAAGATGATTCGCTCTGCCCTTGCCTCCTGCGGCAGGCTGTTGATGGCCTCCTGAATACTGGTAAAATCACCTCCGCCCGCTATATCTACGACGATCAATTTAGCGGATTGTCCGCTAACCGGCAAACCGGCAACCAGCAACACGCAACACAAAACAAAAAAGCCGCGACTAATATGGATCAATTTCTTTTTCAATTCCTGGATCTTGCCCCTCCTGCAGGTACCTGTTTAATCAACCATTGCACCAATCCATTGGCTGCTTTAAAATTTTCATATTCCAACGGGATCTTTCTGCCATCAGTATATTCATTGTACAACCAGGGATCAGCAGTAACGAATACAGTACCCTTACCTATTTTTGAAACAGCAAAAATTACCAGGTCATCTTTTTTCAGCATGGGTACAGCCGGACTTGTCAATGTCATCGACGAGACTTCCTTCTGGTATATTTTTTTCACCTTCGGTAATATGGTGTTCCCTTCGGGGATATCAATTTTACCCATCGCGTAATCATTCCCGGGTACCCGGTTATAACTGTCTTCATTAAAATGCACCCCGAATTTTTCAGCAAGGGTATTTACATGTGCGAATTCTGCATTGCCTTTATCGTTATGCATGAGTACCAATACACCACCGGCTTTTACCCAATTGTATATTTCGGTAACATCATTGGGCTGTATATAGTTAGGTGTGGGATTATCGGTTGTATTATCGGCATCTACAATAAGGTAGATGGATGCCTGCTTAAGATTAGCCGCTGTTGGTGCAGCACTGAGGGTACGTGTTTCCACACCATGGCTCCTGAATACATTGCCCAATAAGGAAAATCCATTATTGTGCATTTCATCCCATTTGTAATGATAGGGTTTGACTACACCTGTGATATCCTTTTTCTTCTCTGAATTGAAATGATCATCCAGCAACACAGTTTTTCCTTTCCCTATCGCCAACTTTGGCAACAGCTCCATTTCGTTGGCCGCCTGTATAAATGCCCCCACACCTTTGGGATCATTCACGATCACTTTTTCACTGATATAATATTCATAACTGCCATCGCGATATGGATTACCACCAAGACCGCTTACACTTACCGTTCCTTTGAAATTTGTCTGGCCATTGGCATCCGTTTCAAGGAACCTTTGCAGGATGCCTTTATAACCTTTTCTTGCGACAGCTAAATATTCTGCAGGCAGTACGCCTAACCGCACTGCTTTCGCCATCGTGTAAACAAACATAGCGGCGGCTGATGCTTCAAAATAATTTCCTTTGGCCCCTGGCCTGTCAATGATATCATACCACAAACCGCTGGCTGGTTGCTGTACTTTTTTTACAGCCATTGCATAGCG
The DNA here is from genome assembly GCA_031424835.1 of Chitinophagaceae bacterium. Lineage (GTDB taxonomy): Bacteria > Bacteroidota > Bacteroidia > Chitinophagales > Chitinophagaceae > Sediminibacterium. The sequence goes on along the minus strand of JANPIE010000062.1, from coordinate 7,906 downwards.
CTTTAATATGCCAATGATCGAGTCCCTGTAATGATTGTTTTCAGGAAAATGTTCCAGCACATCTACCATTGCCATTCCATACCAACCCATTGCCCGCGCCCATATATGAGGAGAATTTCCTGTTTTGGGATCCGACCATTTCTGTTGACGGCTCTCATCCCATCCATGATACAGCAACCCTGTTTTAGGATCACGCGCATGCCTTTCCATCCAGATAAATTGACGGCCGATATCATCGAAAGCCGCGGGTTCATTAAATGTGGCCGCGTATTCTGCATAAAAAGGCTCGCCCATGTATAATCCATCAAGCCACATCTGGTAGGGATATATTTTTTTGTGCCAGAATCCGCCTTCATTTGTTCGGGGCTGGGTCTTCAATTGCTCACGCAATGTGGTAGCGGCCTTAAAATATTTTTCTTTACCTGTTACATTAAAGAGTGTTAGCAAAATCCTTCCACATAAAACGTTATCTATATTATAGTCCTGTTGCTTGTAGGTGCGTATCTCTCCCTTTTCATTCACGAAAAAATCCATGCATTTCTGCATATAGGCGAAATATTTTGCGTCGCCTGTCTGGTACCAGAGGCCTTCAATTCCTTTTAAGATGACCGCCTGGTCATAGGTCCATTTAGCCGGTTTGGAAGGATCAGTAAATAAAGAATCCTTCCAGATCGTCATTACGGTAGCGGCCATTTTTTCTGCGGGTGATTGCGCTTGCAGGCTTATAACACCCAGTTGCAGGCCAAAAGCCATGATCAGTATCCTGGTTTGTTTTCTCATATTGGCTTACTTAAAGTCAAGTGTTGTTGGTATTGCACCAAAATTAAATGCAGTTTTTTGCCGGGCCTTAGCACCATCCGTACCGGTTACACGGATACCTGCGTTTCTATCGCCATTCACACTGAAAAGGAGATTTGCTTTATCGTATGTTATTTTATCAAAGCTGATATCCTTTGAATTCTGCAGGTAAATCAGCGGATCATTATCATCGGCTTCCAAATGGATATTCCGCAACGAAATGCCTGTACCCTCTGTAATTTCAATACCTTTTCTTGTTTTCAGCACGATATTCTCAAGTGTGATATTGCGCACATTCATTTCCGGGATACCGCGGATAAAAATACCTTTTTCAGCGCCACGGCAAACAACATTGCTGATATGGAAATCCCTGAAAACCGGCGTTGCTTCTGTTACCGGAAGTGTTTCCATTTTAGGGAGTTCGCGTTTTTCACCGGCCAACACTACCGGGTCCTTCGCCATATAGTACATATCGAATGAAATTGCCTCGGCCCCGATATCCTTCATCATGATGTTTGAGGCATAAATTTTTTCTACAACGCCTCCCCGGCCCCGAACGGTTTTGAAACGCAGGCCGATATCAGTACCGATAAAAGTACAATTAGAAACAAATAGATTTCTTGCTCCACCACTCATCTCGCTGCCAATCACAAAACCGCCATGTGCATGGTAGACCGTGGTATTCTGGGCGATCACATTTTCTGTAGGCAACCCCCTTCTCCTGCCTTCTTCATCACGCCCCGATTTGATACAGATACCATCATCACCCGTATCAAAAGAACAACCATCCACCAATACATTGGCGCATGATTCAAGATCCAGAGCATCTGTATTCTGCCCATACCAGGGATTTTTAACCGTCACACTTTTTACGGTGATATGGCGGCTCACCACCAGGTGCAATGTCCAGGCAGGCGAGTTCTCAAACGTAACGCCTTCGAGCAGCACGTTTCGGCAATTGTTTACACGAAGCATATTGGGACGAAGGAAATCCCTGATCTCCTCAAAATCCTTTAACTGCATGCCTGGTAATAATTTACCAATATTATTTGTGAGCGAACCTTTCAACGCCCCGGGCGATGAATACCAGGTTGCCTTGTTTTCAGTTAATACGCCGCCAGTGGCCAGCTTACTTTTCCATTCGCTTTCCGTCATCTTGCCTTTCTGCTGCGGGCGCCAAACATCGCCCGAGCCATGAAAGATTCCTTGCCCGGTAATGGCAATATTCTCGAGGTTTTCTGCCGTTATTGGCGACTGGCATCTCGCAGCTTTCACTCCTTCGAAAGAGGATTCCACCAGCGGGTATTGGGTTTTATCCGGAGTGAACAATATCAATGCACCTCTTGCTGTATTGATCTCGACATTACTCTTTAAAACAATAGGCCCCGTTAGCCACAAACCTGCCGGGATAAACACCGTTCCACCTCCACCTTTTGCGCATGCTTCGATCGCATTGTTGATGGCAACTGAATTGAGCGTCACCCCATCATTGGCGGCGCCATAATTGATTATATTGAAAGTATCTTTCTTAAAATGTGGCTGGTAGATCTTTGGCAATTCAAACGCTAGTTTCTCAGGATGCGCCGATGGTTTGAGATAAGCAGCCAGTGGTAATTTCTTTTCAACGATCTCACCCGCCACCAATGAAGCCACGGAAGCTGCACCGTAGTCTGAAAAATGGGTATCGTCTTTTTTACCTTCTGCACCCACTTTAAAATGTTTGGGATCGATCCACAGGAAAAGGTTCTTGGATTCTTCCACGCCATGTTGTTCTATCAAAGCCTGGCTCGACTTATGCAGATCGATCAGGGGAACATTCATTTCTTTAGCCAGCGCCCTTACCACACCAGGATATTCTCCGTGCGTATCTCTAAACTTTCCTTTATCATCAAAACGCCTGCGCATAACAGGTGTAACCAAAACAGGGTTAGCGCCCCTGGCTCTTGTGTCTTTGATAAAACGGACAAGGTTATCCCGGTAGGCGCTTTTGGGTGCGGCATAGCGGTTGGTATCTTCTGATTTCGAATCGTTGTGCCCAAACTGTATGATTACCCAATCGTCTTTCTGCAGATGTTTCATTATGCTATCCCAACGGCCTTCCCGGAGAAAACTTTTTGTGCTTCTTCCATTGACCGCATAGTTGCGGACAGATGCATTGCCCGTTAGATATTGCGGGAAGATCTGGCCCCATCCGCGCTCGGGATTGTCGGCAGGTGTTTTATCCGCCATAGTGGAATCGCCGATCATGAATATATTGATCCTGCGCTCGGGCAAACCAAAACCCATAGCAGTGATAAGCGCCAGCAGGTAAACAATCTTTTTCATGATACGTATTTATTCCGGTTCAAAAAATAGGGTATTCTTTTTAAAAGAACCCATAAAGGATAATGCACCCAATGTTTCGGGGCGCGTTACGCATAAAAATGTCTGACGCGGAAGGGATGCCGCAGGTAAGCATCCGGGCAGTAACAATTTTATTTCATAACATGGCAGGCATATCCAGAAAAACTTCAGAACCCCCTGAAACAGAGGGGTTTTCATTTAACAAGTCTACTCAGTAAATGACTATGTTAGGTGTTAATACCGCTATTTTTTTACGCAATCGTTCCCGGTAACGTTGCATAAAAAGGGTGCCCGCACAAAGCAAGTGATCCATCGCCGTTTCGGTGAATGATTGGGCCATTAGGTGCATATAGAGCAGGGTTGGCTAAATACCGTAATTTTAAGGCTGCCATGAACAAAGCAACAGCTGATCATACCCTCTATGAAGTTTGAAGCGGTCACTATAAAAGATATTGCCAAAGCACTGGGGCTTTCCACGTCCACCGTATCCCGGGCGCTGCGCGACAGCTATGAGATCAGTCCCGAAACCAAGAAACTGGTGTTGGAATATGCCCAGAACATCAATTACCGTCCCAACCCTATTGCCCTGAGCCTTAAAGAAAAACGGAGCCGGTCCATTGGGATCATCGTTTGCGAGATAGCGAATAGTTTTTTTTCGCAGATCATCAATGGGATCGAATCCATTGCGTACGACAGGGGGTATAATGTGATCATTGCCCAAAGTCATGAATCCTATGAACGCGAAGTGATCAACACACAATACCTCGCCTCCCGTTCGATCGATGGGCTGCTGGTTTCGGTTTCTTCAGAAACACAGGACCTGCATCACCTGAAGAACCTGCATGAGCGCGGTTTCCCTATCGTGTTCTTTGACAGGGTGGTGGATGAAATAGACACACATAAAGTAATCGTTGACAATTTCAAGGGCGCTTATGAAGCAACCGAACACCTGATCAAAAGCGGCTACCGGCATATAGCCAACCTGGCTGGCTCTGAGTACCTGTCCATTACTAAGGAAAGAATGAATGGCTATCACCAGGCATTGACGGACAATGGAAGGGAGTTTGATCCCGGCTATGTCCAGCATTGCCTGCATGGTGGCATGGTATATGAGGAAGTGGAAAGCGCGCTGGATCACCTGCTCACACTAAATACGAAGCCTGATGCCATACTGGGTTGCGCGGATAAACTGACGACAAACTGCCTTCGTTATTTCAAAAAAAGAAAAATAAAAGTACCGGATGATATTGCTCTGGTCGGTTTTTCCAACCTTGATCTTACTGACCTGCTATCACCTTCGCTCACAGTGGTAAGGCAACCCGCATTTGAAATGGGACAGGTATCTACGGATTTGTTAATTCAATTGATCGAAAGCAAACGCCCCGTAAAGGATTTTGAGAAAAGGGTGTTGCCGCCGCAATTGTTTATCAGGGAGTCGACAGGAGGGGGGAAGAGTTGATTTGTTGATCAGTTGAAAGGTTGAAAGGAGAAAACAAATGCTTTGTCAACATATCAACAAGTCAACTGATCAACTAACCTTTACCGCCTGTCTTGCCAATAACTTCCATTCGCCTTTTTCCTTATGCCATACCAGTATTACCCTGAGCTTAAGCGTTGCCGGTGTATTGTTATCATTAACTGCGGCGCTTAGCAGATGACGGACGATGGCCACCTTATCTGTAACAGTAATGGATTGTTCCGCCAGGTCTATCGTAACAAAATCCGATTTGCCACTGGCAATATGTTCTACAAAATCAGCTTTATTTTCTACCAGGCCACTTGAATGCCCGTAGCTAAGGTCTTCTGCAGCTATGGCGGTGAGGGTATTCCGGTCTCCATCGATCATGGCTTTTCGCAATTTTTCTACTGCGGTGGCCACCGATTGCTGCTGTTTGGACTGGGCGATGGCGGAGAAAGAAAAAGCAGCTAGTAGGAGGAGGATATATATATATCGCATGGTTGATGAATTTGATGACTAATTTATGAAAAGAAACCCTTAGTTGTGTGCGGGGTGACTGTTTGTGGAGGCTTTGTTGACCCACCAAGCCACGAAGGCACGAATTTGGCACAAAGGATTACGAATATTGGAAGTTACTTAACATACTCGATGTTGGCGGGGCCGATCCATTTTTCGAGATCCGGTATGTCGTAATATCTTAATACCCGGGGGATGATATAGGAATACCAGTCGCGGGCAGTGGGATTGGCTAATATTTCTTCGTATGATCGGATATTTTTTGCGAGATGCAATTTTTTTGCTGCGGTCGAAAAAAGCATTGCATGCATAGCTGGGATCGCAGTAATTCCCGATGCAGTGATCTCCACAGGCAGACCCGATAATTGTTTATCGGTTGCGATCATATCGAACACGCTAAGCAGGTCCGTTGTACGTTGCCCGACCAGTGATCTTCCTATATGAAGAGCCAGCATGGCGTTGCGGTATTCGCGGTTGTAATACTTTGGATCATTGAATTCTGCTTTGTCTTCCGTTTCGCCGGTACCGCGCAGGTCGCAAAGTATCACAGCATACCCAGTCGAAAGTAATGATCGGATAGCCCTTGTATCCATTACATTTTTGGCCTTTCCTTCTTCTCCGCACAGGATCATTACACGCGTTGCGGCGGTAGAAGGCAATACCTGCAAAACCGGAAGCGGTGGCTCATTGTCTTTGCGCAGTATATTTTTATGAAAAACTATTCCTTCCTGCTCTGCTATTCCCTTGTTCTCCACATGTATTTTATGGTCGAGGTAATTGATACCCGCCTGCTCCGCGATAAATGGTAAGCGGTCCTTAATGGGTATGCTGCCTAAAGAAGTTCTGGCAGTAAGCCACGACCTATACCAGGACATGTTCCGGTCCACAATATTTTTTTCTGTTCTACTACCTGACGCGAGTTGTCCGCTTGATGTAACCTGTAGTTGCGCCGCGGTTTTCAGGTTTGCTTTTTTTTCATGCACCTTACCACTATCCCCCTGAAGCCATTTGCTGAACCAGCCTACCACTGCTTCACGCTTCGGCTGTGAAATGCCGTGACCGTCTTTGTAAGTAAACAGACTGATTTTTTCCGGTTGGCCTAACACTGTATATACTTTTTTCAATTCATGATAAGCCTCTTCGGTGCCGCGATAGTCAATAAAATCATAGCGGCCAGCTAATATCAACAATGGTTTCGGAGCTGCGGCTATGAGGTAATCAGCCAGTTCCATTTGCTCTTTTCCTTCATTGGGCATCTGTGCACAGCCATCCGCCGGACCTGTTAACTCGAGCGTGCGCTCACGGGTGGCGAGGTAACTGCATGGCGCGATCACTTTGATGCGGGAATCGAATCCTGCAAAATAAATTGCCTGCATGGCACCACCGGAATTACCTAGGCAACCAATGCGTGCAGTGTCTACCTCGGTACGTGTTACGAGATAATCAAGTGCACGCACATTATCCCATAACTCATCCGCAGCTGTGGACCCGCCAAATAAATTGGACGCTTCGTTAAGCAAAGTATGCTCTGTTGTGCCACCCCGGGTAAGGGGTTTCCCTGATGCATCGGTCAATTGGTATCGCTCCGCCTGTGACACAGGGTCCACGACAAAAACAACAAATCCGTTTTTGGCAAATAGAATAGCGGTTTGCTGGTATGACTCTGTTGCCTTTGCTGCATCTTCATGCCCGCAAAACAAAAGCACTGCGGGTGAGGGCTTTTTTGTTTTGGGCAAATACAGGTTGGCCGTAACATGGTGTGAAGGAAAACTTTCAAACAGGATCTTCTCGATCTTATAGTCATCTTCTTCTATCGTGCCGGTGACCGCGGGATGTAAAGCTGTTTTCAGTGGCTGCTCTCCAAGAAGGTTGATGATCTTGTTCCTGCAGGCGGCGGCATATGCCTGCATATTCCTTGAAGATAAAAAAGCAGTGGCGAGTTGTTTTCTTCGTGCATCATACTGCACATGCATTTGCTGGACAAGATAGCTGTTGAGTGTGCTTTCTGCTTTCCAATCGAGAACTGAGAATTGCTTCTGGGCTGCTGAATGCAATGTCACGATTGCAAATAATATAATCAGATATTTCTTCATTAACTTTCTTCTCTGTGTAGCTCTGTGTATTCTGTGTCTCTGTGGTAAAGGTTTGTGTCTTTGTCAACTCGTGATTCTGAAGCGAAGGCTTCACCACAGAGCCACAGAGGGCACTGAGTTCCACAGAGATCTATTTCTCAACACGAAACCAATCAATGTCTGCAAATCCTGAATCATTAATTTGCGTGGGGCGTGAACATAACAATCCCACCTTTGCTCCTGTCCATCTGCCTGGCTCGGCCTGGAATACGCCCGGTACATCAATATACATATTACCATCTATGCTATAGCTAAAAGTACATTTCGCACCAGACATTATTTTCATACGAAGGTAAATGGCCCCTCCTTTGTACTCACAGATCACTGTTTCGTTTTCTTTGCTACCTTTTGCTGCATCCCTGCAACTTATATAAACCAGTTGTGTATTTCCTTTTGCATATCGCAATGTGATGCCTGCATAACTCATGCCCATGACCACCAATCCTGCGCGTTCATTTTCTATTTTGCCGTTGGGTTTGAAATTGAGTTTGGTAGTGAATACACATTCATCAGTGGGTATTTTTTGCAAAAGCAGGTTAGGTGCATCCCAGAGGTTTCTTGCACTGTCGGGAAGTTTATCAGAGAACAGACGCAGTTTGCCTGTTATGCCATTCACAAATGACCATGTACTTTTGGGGTTGGCCTGCCACTGCCATTG
>JANPIE010000061.1:0-8800 GCA_031424835.1 Chitinophagaceae bacterium | reverse complement strand
AGAGTTCCCCAGAGAGCGATGGTGTAATTAAACCCTGCAAAATATTTACTTGCCGCACCCTTTAGGGCGTGGATATAAGGATATTTATGAAAATAATCTGGGACTTTAGTCCCCGGTGCGAGTCTCGAGAGCAACACCCGGCACTGAAAGTCTCACTGTATATATCTAAAAATATAAACGCCCCCACGCCCTCAAGGGCGCGGCATCCATTAAAACAATTGCCATCCAGAAACTATAAACAAACATTATAAAATGGACGCCCTAAACAGTTTTGAACTGGTCATATTAAACGAGATAGTTAACAGCAACAGCGATAAAAATCCCTGGTTAATTAACCATTTAAACATCGTAGGTGTTAAAAACAGAAAGTATACCGGTGTGGGGTTATACACAAATTTTGAGTATTCCCGAAAATTAAAAGAGAATAACCTTGCACACACTTTTTATTCTTCTGAAAAGATATTGCGGATTCCGAGTCTGAAGTATTCTTTAGTTTATGAACTTTCTATTCTGAAGGTTCTTTTGATTTCCTGGAGGTGGTAACTATTGGAAACGATGTATGGGATGGCAATTTTGAAGGGTTTATATTGACCTGAGTGGTAAATGCCAATCCTCTATTCAAATTTCTCTGCCCGCAGCTCGAAGCTAATACCTAATACCTAACCCCTAACCGCTCCCCTACTCATACCTCAACGCTACAATAGGATTCAACCTTGCCGCCTTGATAGCCGGCCACAAACCGGCCAGCAGGCCTACCATGGAGCAGGTGGCTATCCCAATGATGATGAGCATCCAGGGAATAACAAAACCGGTTTTAAGTACCACGGCAAAAATATTTCCAACGATCACTCCCAGCAGGATACCAAAGAAGGCACCGAGCAGGCTGATGATAAGGCTCTCAAAAAGGAATTGCTGCCGTACATTTTTGCTTTTACCACCTATGGCTTTGATCAGTCCCACTTCCCTTGTTCTTTCATTAACGGCCACAAGCATGATATTCATGAGGGCAATAGCCGCACCTACAAGTGTGATAAATCCAATAGCGCCCGCCGAACCCGTGATGCTGCTAAGGAACCCGATAAAAAGCTCGGCAAATTTATCACTGCGTTCAATGGCAAAATTATTGTCTTCTATCGGCTCGAGTTTTCTCACTGCACGGAAAACAGACGTTGCTTCATCCGTTGCCACATCCAGCTCATTCACATTATTTACCATTACACCCAGCATGTACGAAGGGCTGGCATTGGTAAAATTGCGCACATTGGTATAGGAGGTAACAATGATATCATCCTGACGCATCATAGCACTGGAACCTTTGCTTTTCAGTAAACCAATTACCCGGTACGGAAGGCTTCCTACGCGGATGATCTTATCCAGGGCCCGCTCTGGGCGGCTCCCGAATAATTTGGTTGCAACATTGGCGCCCAGCAGGCACACGTTTCGGCCGCTTTCAATATCAAGCGAATTCAGGTCACGCCCTGCCTGTACACTGTACCCGTTTACAGTAAGGTAATTTTCATCTCCACCCCAGATGGATATTTGTGGATTGGTCTTCTTTTCACTGTAGCGAATCTCCTGCGAACCTGGTCCCCGGCGGTACACAGCTACTCTTGCATTGGGGAAATGGTAATTGGCTTTGAAGAATTCGGCTTCTTCTTTCCGGATAGGCTTGCCGAGATTGGATTTCTTTTCTTTTCTTCCTCTTTTCTTTTTTGAAAAATCATCACCACCTCCAAAATTCACGCGTGATTCTTTAAAGCGGATATTAAATGCATTTGCGCCCATTGAGGAAAAACTTTCCTTGAGGCTCTGGTTCATCGCTTCAATAGCTGTGATGATGCCTACCAGCGCCATGATACCAAAGGCTATGATGGCCACGGTGAGCCCTGTGCGCAGCTTATTACTGCGTACCGTACGCCATGCCAGTGAGAGTGAATCGAGGGTAGTCATGCGGAATTATCTCTGATAAAGATAACCGAGAAAGCTACAAACCCCTAAAAGCCTGACATATTTATGAGGAACGGCTAAAAATAAAATGCGTTCAGTACAATGGTTGGGAAGATACCCAACAGCACAATAAGAATGGCCAGCAGCACCAGCATGCCTTTGAAACGGGTGGTAACGGGTGCTGTGTCTGCATCCCCGTCCCTGAAATACATGGCCTGTATTACCCTGAAATAATAGTATACACTTACAGCGGCAAAGATCACTGCAATGATCACCAGCCATAAAGAACCGCCCGCTTTTACTACGGAGGCCAGCATATAGTATTTGGCGAAGAAACCGGCAGTAAGCGGGATACCTGCCAATGAAAGCAGGAATACAGCATTGGTCAGGGCCAGTACCGGCTGCGATTTGGCAAGGCCATTAAAACCATCAAAAGTATAATCGTTCATTTTGATGAGTATGGCAAACACACCAATGGTGGCCAGGCTGTATGCAACGGAATAGAGGAGTATGCCTTCTTTGGCCATATCATTGTTACTGTACAATGCGAACAGCATGAATCCAGCCTGCGCAATACTTGAATAGGCCAGCATGCGCTTTACGCTTTGCTGGAACACCGCTGTAATATTACCCACCAACAGGGTTGCCACGATCACAAAACCCACGATCAGGTGCCAGCTTGCACCCAGCAAAGAAGCGTGCCCGTCGAACAAACGAACAAATGCAATAAAACCCGCCGCCTTTACAATGGTGGCCATAAATGAAGTGAATACACTGGGCGCACCGTCATACACATCTGGCGTCCAGAAATGAAATGGCGCGGCGGATACTTTAAAAGCCATTGACACAAACAGCAACAGCATGCCGGCAATTTCAATAAAGGAAACCTGTGGCAACACACTGCCTGGCGCAATAGGCGAAGCACCCAGGCGGAAAGAACCCGTGGCGCCATAAATAAGCGTGATACCCATTAGCATAATCCCTGTTGAGAAAGCACCCATCAAAAAATACTTGAGTGAGGCCTCATTACTGCGAAGGTTCTTTTTATCTGCACCGGTAAGTATGTACAGGGGTATGGACAATATCTCAATACCCAGGAAAAGCATAAGCAACCCATTGAAAGAAGTAAGTATGCTTACACCGCATAAAACAAAAAATATCAAAGCATAATATTCCGCCGTATCGGTACCGGTTTTTTCAAGGTCACGTCCACTCAGCAGCACATAGATAAGCGTAGCCATAAAGGCGATAGAGTTAAAGAACATGCCAAACTTTTCGAAGTTCAGCAGGGAATGTGTGTTTACATGAATTACCCAGATGCCGTATGTATTGAGCAGGTTGGCGGCAATGAGTAGTACCAATCCTGCCGCGGCAATATTGGTGATCACCGAACGGTTGTTCTTTACCACGATGCCGCTGAACATCATGACCACACCCAGTAAAGCAGAAACGATGATTGCATTCATAACTCTTATCTTGACATGTGCCGGGGCACATGATTTCTATTATCTGTTTAGCAATACCGCGTTAACGGTGTCTTTTGTAAGGTTGATCATAGGCTGCGGGTACACACCCAACACGATTATCGCCACGGCCAGTACTACCAGCACGAACTGTACATTGGGTTTGATGTCTGTGGCACCTTCCGTTAGCGTAGCCATAGGGCCATATAAAATTTTCTGCACCATATTCAATGTATATACAGCGGCCAGTATCACACTGATACCCGCTACTGCAGCCATCCAGATATTATAACGGAACAGGCCGTTGAACATCAGGAACTCACCTACAAAAGCATTGGTGAGCGGCAACGCGATATTCGCAAGGGCCATTACCACCAGCAGGATCGCGAGTACGGGAGCTTTCTGCGCAAGACCGCCCAGTTCACTGAGCTTCCTGGTGCCAAGCTGCTGTTCAATCACATCCGCAACGATCCACAGGCCGATCACATTGATGCCGTGGTTGAACATCTGTATCATTACCCCTTCCATGCCCGTAACGTTGCGGGTAAAGATGGCAGCGGCCATCAGCCCGATATGCGCAAGGGAAGAATAAGCAATCAGGCGTTTCAGGTCATCCTGCCGTATCGCAATCAATGAAGCATACAGCATGCCGGTTACAGCCAGTATGATGGCCACATTGGCGAACTGCGCAGACGCATGCGGGAACACAGGCAATAGCCAGCGCACGGCCGCAAAGATCCCCATCTTTACCATGATACCGCTAAGCACCATGGTGGTGGCAGTAGGCGATTGCTCATAGGCATCCGGCTGCCAGGTATGAAAAGGGAATATGGGCATCTTGATGGCAAACGCAATAAAGAACAGCCAGAAAATAAAATTTTCCTTACCTGGCTCAAGCTGCGTGTTATAAAACGACTGCAGGGAGAATGAATGATCTGGCGTGTGGTAATACATGTACAGTATGCCGATCAGCATCAGCAATGAACCAATAAATGTGTAGATAAAAAACTTAAACGTAACCGCGATCCTTTTCTCGCCACCCCATGCGGAGCAGAGAAAATACACGGGTACCAGCGCCAGCTCCCAGAAAAAATAGAACAGCAGCGCATCCGTAGCCAGGAATACACCGGTAAGTCCTGCCTGCGATAACAACATCAAAGCATAAAAACTGCCTGCATTCTTATATTCATTTTTATAAGTGGCCACAAAGATCAGCGGGAAGGAAACCGCTGTAAGCAGGCAAAGCATCTTACCCATACCATCCAGCTGCATAGAAAAACGACTGCCGAGTTCCGGTAACCATGCTGCATCAAAGGAAAGTTGGTGTTTGGGATAGAAGCATACACCTGCAATGGCCACCGCAAGACTTACCAGGGAAGAGAGCAAAGCCCATCCTTTGGCGGTGCCGGTATCTTTCAGGAAGAAGGTTACCAGGCCGGTGCACAGGGGAATGAATATGAGTAAAACAGGAATCATCTAAAGCCGTTAAAATATTTTATTGAAAAAACGCATGATTGAAGAATCGTTAAACCATACCAGGATAAACACCACCATGGCCAATACCATTACCAGGATATAATTACCCACCTGGCCGCTTTGCAATAAACGCAACTGGCGCGAGCCATACCCCACCAGTTTGCCAGCACCGTTTACCAGCCCGTCGATACCACTTTTCTCTACAATGTTTTTAAAGAACCCCGCAAGTGCATGCAGTGGGTTTACAACGAGGGTATTATACAATTCGTCTACATACCATTTGTTCGCAAGCATTTTTGATACACCGCCAGGCTGCTCTTCGGTAAGTTTGTATCGCTTATACAGGCGAACAGCAAAAAAGATGATCAGCAGGTAGGCCAGTACAGATGCGCCCATCATCAGGTATTCCTGTGAGGCATCGATATGGTGCAGTTCAGCCCGTTTAGCTGAGTCCGCAAATATGGGTGCCAAAAAATGTTCGAGGCTGTGTGCATTGGCAGCAAATACTTCCGGTATTCCGATAAAACCACCCGCCACACTCAGCACCGCCAGCACAACCAGGGGTACGGTCATCTGCCAGGGACTTTCATGAAGATGGTGTTCCTGTTCCTGTGTGCCCCGGAAGCCGCCCAGGAAGGTAAGTGTGTACAAACGAAACATATAAAAAGCCGTCATCAATGCACCACCCACTCCAACAAAATAATACAGTGGGTTTTTAGCGAATGCGGCAGTTAGAATTTCATCCTTGGAAAAGAAACCTGAAAATGGCGGAATACCCGCAATGGCCAGGCAGCCGAGCAGGAAAGTAAGGTGTGTAACAGGCAGGTACTTCTTCAAGCCACCCATGCGGCGTATATCCTGCTCATGGTGCATAGCATGAATAACAGAACCGGCCGCAAGAAACAACAGCGCTTTGAAAAACGCATGCGTCATTACATGGAACACCGCGCCGGTATAGGCGCCTACCCCCAGGCCGAGGAACATATAACCTAACTGGCTCACGGTGGAATAGGCCAATACTTTTTTAATATCGTTTTGTTTTAAGGCAATGGTAGCCGCAAATATGGCTGTGGCCAGGCCTACCATCGCCACCAGGGTTTGTGTGGCAGGAGCCAGCGTATACAGGATATTGCTTCTGGCAATCATGTAAATACCTGCGGTTACCATGGTGGCCGCATGGATCAATGCGGATACAGGGGTAGGGCCTGCCATCGCATCAGGCAACCAGGTATAAAGCGGTATCTGCGCACTTTTGCCCATTGCACCAACAAACAACAAAGTAGTGATGGCAGTAAGATCGAAACTGCTGAGCTTAGACACATTGGCAAACACATCACCGTAGGATACGGTTCCCAATTTGAACAATAACCAGAACACGGCAAGCAGGAAACCAAGATCGCCGATACGGTTCATCACGAACGCTTTCTTCGCGGCATAATTATAATGCTGGTTTTTAAACCAGAAACCAATGAGCAGGTAAGAACAAAGTCCCACACCTTCCCAACCTATAAACATGATCACATAATTGGCACCCATTACCAGCAGCAGCATAGAGAAAACGAACAGGTTCAGGTAGGCAAAATACCTGCCGAAATGCTGCGGTTCCTCCTCGTGCATATAGGCGGAAGAATAAAGATGTATCAGGAAGCCGATACCGGTAATGATCAGCAGGAAGAGTGATGATAACTGGTCTACCTGGAAAGCAAAAGGAATCTGGAAACTATCAACACTGATAAAATTGAAGAGGGTGCTCACTGTTGCGCCATGCGCCTTCACATCAAAAAACAACAATACACTCACAACAAAAGAAGCGAGTATGGATCCGCATCCCAAAATGCTGATCATTGATTTTGACAGGTGTTTTCTTCCCAATCCATTGGCAAGAAATCCTATCAAAGGAAACAAGGGAACTAAAAACATTAATTTATTCATACACCCCAACCCCAATAGGGGCTTTTAGTTTTCTTTTTAATGAAACCCATACACAAAACAAACCTCTATACACACCCACCCAGGTTGACTAGTTTTTCAGCCTGTTCAAAAAGTTTACATCCACCGAATGTGTATTCCTGTACAGCATAACAATAATGGCCAGCCCTACACTCACCTCTGCGGCAGCAACCACCATAATAAAAAATACAAATAGCTGCCCTTCTATGCCTTTTGTTGCCGTGGCATCTCGTACCAGTGCGGCCCCATGGTGCATTTTAGAAAACGCTACCAGCAATAGGTTCACCGCATTGAGCATTAATTCCACACACATAAACACGATGATGGCGTTTCTCCTTGTTAACACACCAATGATACCAATGGTGAACAGGGTTAAACAGAGATAGATATAATATTGTATCGGCATTTTCTATGCTTAATGCTGAAAGCTTAATGCTTAAAGCAGTTTATTAATTTTAAAGAGGCATTCCGCTTTCAGCATTATGCGTTCAGCTTTACACTCCCTCATTTTTTCCCTATCACAACCGCACCCACCATCGCACTTAAGAATAACACACTCGTAATTTCAAACGGAACCACGTAATCGCTGAACAGCGCTTTACCCAGGTTACCAATCAGTCCTATGTTGCCTTCTTTCATCAGCGCACTTTTCCCTTTCAGATCGGCGGTCTGCCGCACCAATGACACCAAAACCATCAGGAAACAGCCTCCTGAAATTACGCCGGCCAGTTTCATCCATAGATGGCGCTGCGGTTCAGCTTCGGTATTGAGGTTCATCAGCATGATCACAAAAAGAAACAATACCATAATCGCCCCGGCATACACAATCAGGTTCACAATGGCCAGAAACTGTGCGTTCAATAAAATATAATGACCGGAGATAGCAAAGAACACCGCAATCAACCACAATACACTATGCACCGGGCTCCTGCTCACCAGTACCATAATGGCACTGAAGACGGCCAGCGCTGAAAGGAAAAAAAATATTATTTCGGTTGTACTCATAAGTTCAATTAATAATTGATAATTAATCATTAATAATTCAATTATGAATTATTAATTCCTAATTATTAATTCGAAGCCGTCGTAGGCGCTCTCAATCCTTTGGCGCGCTCATATCCTTCAGGATCCTTCCTCGCATCCGGTATCAACAAAGAATCTTTCCCGTAGATAAAACTCTGGCGGGTAAAATTCGATGGTGTAAATGTTTCACTTAAATAAATCGCATCCTTCGGACAAGCTTCTTCGCAAAGTCCGCAGAAAATACAGCGGAGCATGTTGATCTCGTATTTGGCTGCATACTTTTCTTCGCGGTACAGGTGTTCTTCGCCGGGCAATCTTTCTGCGCCTTCCATGGTAATGGCTTCCGCCGGACAGGCAACGGCACACAAACCACAGGCGGTGCATTTTTCACGTCCTTCCTCATCGCGGTTAAGCACATGCAGACCGCGAAACACGGCGCTGAATGGCCTTTTCTGTTCAGGATAGCGAATGGTGGGTTGCTTTTTAAATATATGGCTAAACGTAATGGCCATGCCCTTCAGGATATTCGGTATGTACAACCGCTCCAGAAAATTCATGGGTTTTCGCCCCACCGTTTTCGACCTGTTTGTTAATGCCTCCATTTTCTCCTCTCTGTTTTAAGCGCTTTGCTTAAAGGTTAGCAAAAATATTTTTATACCTTATTGATACCAACTTTATCTCCCGGTATCACTCTGCGAAACCTCTGTCACTCCGCGACTCTGCGGTTGGAAAAAGCTTCGAAATGCGGAAGGTTCGTACTGCTAAAACATTCCCAACCGCAGAGAAGCAGAGGTTTCGCAGAGTGGAATACTATTGTATGCTTCATCTGTTCCTTGCTCTTCTGTTCCTTATTCTTATGCTCCCTATCCCTGTCTCCACAATATTACCGCTCCTGTAACCAACATGTTCACCAATGCCAGCGGTATTAATTTCTTCCATCC
>JANPIE010000060.1:0-10492 GCA_031424835.1 Chitinophagaceae bacterium | reverse complement strand
GGTTAGATAGGGCTCGTCCTGCAGTTTGCGCAGCAGCACACCAAGAATCACGGAGATAATGATTGCATTTACCGAAATGAGTATGTTGGCCTTGTTGTCTGCCATACCGCTTAACTCAAGATGGTTACTTGAAGTTAACCTTAGCATGGTTTGGATACCTTTGGTAGGCAAGCTTTTTCTTTCGGTCAGGGTAAGGTGTTTTTGTAATTTCTCATCCGTCCCTGGCTGGTCGGCCTCGTCTTCCTCTTTCTCCTTCTCATCTTTTTTTAAGCGGGCCTGCATTTTTTTAATGTTTTCTTCTTTCATATCGTCAAGTAGATTTCTGCAGTAAGTAGTATAAAAAGTATGTGCCTGTACAAACTCCAGTGCACGTTCGTTCCACTCTTCTTTATTTATGCTTGGGTCCTGAATTTTTCTCTCTTTGTATACCTGCTTATTGGTTTCTTTAAATTCTTTGGTTCCAAAATGGTAGGTGTCCGCGTCACATATAATTTCCTGGAGCAGATTAGTTGGATTTCTTGGATACCGGGTTGCTACGATACATCCCTCGACTTCACTAATGAGTTCCGGGTCGTTACCGTGGCTGCCTAAAAAGATCCGGGCCAGTTCGGCGCTTTTATCTTCATGACCTTCAGCGCCGGTAAACAGGTAACCGGCATCATGAAACCATGCTGCAATGAATAATACCATCATATCCCGTTCACCCAGTTCATGGTGGGCCGCAATCTCTTTCACACGCTGCACTACTGTCTTTGTATGACCCAGGTTATGAAAAACCAGGCTGGAGCTGTCCTGTTTGTGGAATAGATCGGTGATATAGGCCTCTGTTTTTTTGTAAATGCTGGGGTCCATATATAGGGTTAAAAGGTTAAGTTGAATCTGGTGCCGATAGAAAAGTTGAACAGTTGATCCTCTTTGGAAAATGCCATGGTTGCAGAGAGCAGCACGAAATTATATGCCGCATAATACAATCCGCCGCCATAGGAATAATGCCATGTATCCGATGGGGTACCTTTTAACCACACTTTTCCGAGTTCATTGAATCCAATAAGTCCCACAGCGCCCGGAAAGATGTATGATTTTGATTCAAAAAGTTTTACGCGCATTTCAACACTTCCATAAAGCAACGACGTACCTGAAAAACGATTCTTCCTGAAGCCTCTAAGGTTGTTATTGGCACCTAAATTCATGGTCTGGAAATACTCATAGTTTTTGCTGAAAATCTGTCCGCCCCCCACGCGTACAACTGCTACCAGTTTAGCGGGATCTGTAAGTGCCGCGTGCACTGCCATATCTGTTGTGAAGGCAGTATAAGGCTTACTGGTTCCGCCTACTCCTCCCAGCGCTACAAAATCCGTTTTCCAGCTAATGCCCCGCGTTGGCAGTAAGACATTGTCGAGATTGTTAAGCAGTATGCTAAGCTTTCCACCTACGTATGTTTTTTGTGAATATACATGCGATGAGTCTAGACCCAGCAAACTGGGCTGTCCCATTATTTTACCCGCATTATTCTCATATTTATCCCAGTAATGGTACACCACCGGACCGGCCATTATGTTGAATATGGAGTTGAACCTTTTTCTGAATAAAAATTCTCCCGCCAGGTATTTGTAGCGCACCCTGTAAAATTCAATATCCCTTGTTTTGTCGATCACGGTTTCATTTCCGAATCCAAAAAAGTTATTCAATACCGGATTTACCAGTGATGCGTTAACTACAAGATCATTTGAACGGAAGATATGGTTGAACTCGCCCGTGTATCGTAGTGAATAGGAGCCACTACTAGGTGCATAAAGTGCGTTAAATCTTTGTTCTGTTGCAAAAGGTTCTTTCCTGAAACCAAAAGTGCGTTTTAAGAACCCGGCGCCTACAAATAATTTATCTTCTGCGTTGAAACCGAGAGAGAACCTTGGGAAGTGGAAAAGGTTGTATTTGTAATTAATAGGGGAGTAGTCATTCACATGCACATCCATAGAGGTCCGCACCTTGGTTTCGCTTTCTGCGGCGATATGGTTTTCAGGAGTGGCCATATCATAAATGTAATTTTTGACGTCACCCCTTACATTGAACGTATCGTTTCCTTTTCCACCAATCATTCTAATGAGTATCCTGCCTTTTGCTTTTTCATCTATGTCAAAGTAATCCTCGTCATTCAGGCCGTATAAACGTATTTCTTTGGTTTCTCTTGGGTCAAATTTTCTTTCGTACATCAACGTGGAGAGCTGGCCGGTGTTTTTGTCTTTCTTATAAACACTCACCTGTAGCGAATCGTTCACAGTAGTAACTTTAAAATGCTCTTTATCATTTGTACCCTGTACAGACACCACCGTTGCAAGAAAATCATAGTACATCAATCCCTGGGTCATCATATCGTCCCGCCTGCTTTTCAGTTTGGCGATAATGGAGGCACCATTTAAATTCACGATTTCCGGGGGCATTCTGTTTACCGCCACTTCAATAAGGCTATCAGGAATTGCACGCTGGAAGCTGTCAATGATACGCGTCCAGCGACTTTTATCCAGCCTGTTCAGGAAAAACCTGTCCGTATCTCTCATCTCCCAGTTGAACCAGGCAACGTTATTGATGCGGTGATGAAATCCGTTCAGGTATGGAAACAATACCGAGGATACGCCTTTGGCCAGTAAGCCATCCGAAAGAAAGAACGCCTGGTCCCTGTCGCGCGGAATGGCATAATACACTTTTCCTTTTCCAGTATCCCTTGTTCCCCATTTCCATTGATCCATGTGCCGGTCCCAGTCGCCTATCAGCATATCCAGCAGCCGGGCCCTCAGTACCTGGGGTTGGTCTATCTGGTTATCGTTGTCTTCCAGAATTTTGGTCATCACTTTCTGGGTACTCTTTGTATCTGTTGCATCTGGTGTAGGATCGCGCTCTTCCAGGGAGGCAACGGTATTGGCCAACCTTGAGCGATAAATGCCAAAGGCGGGATCGTCGGGAACAAAGTAGTAAGTTGGCTTAGGCACGGGTATATTTATGGCCTGTGCCAGGTCGGGCACGGTGAGGGCAGCATATGGATGCGAGGCTGATATCATATCCTCCACGATTGTTTGCGCCACAGAGCCGCGTAAAAATTCAGGTATGGCTTTTTCCGGATCCTTATCAATGGTTCGCAATGTCCATTCAGCTCCCTGCTTATCGCGCATACGCAGGGAAGTGGTTTGTTTTCCACCACCCAGACTGAGTATGGTCATGCCTCCTTTTTCCTTGCGGATATCAAATGTTTTTAATTTCACTTTTGCCGCCCATTCCGCCCGGTAGTTATCTCCAAAAATGAAACGCTTCAAGCCTTCGGCTTTACCGTATTTTTCACTGGCAGATACAATTACGCTATCTTCAAAAGGTACCTGAACAGCCGTAACAGTTGCTGTTCCGGTTGAGGAATCTGTTTTGGGAAGTTTTGAGAAATCCAGTATGGTCTCTTCAAAAGTTTTTGTCACGGAGTCTCCCCTGGTAACATAGAAGGCAACATTCACAAGCTTATTTTGCAGTACCTCCAGTGTTGCAAAACCATTTTCTGCAGCGCCGTATACCTGGTGCTTGCTTTTAGAAACCCGGGTGGTACTGTTTCCGCTTCCACTCACAATATAGTTGTAACTGCTGTCCCTGATCAACTGAAGGTTATGTTCATGTCCTGCAGCATAGATGACATTGGGGTGATTCTTTAATATTCGTGTCAGGTCCCGCACCATATTCTGATACGCCGGATGTTTAAGGTCCTGTGGTGTTCCAAAAATGCCGCGGGTAATGGGATAGATTGACCCGATAATGGGCATCGGTATATACAAACTGTTTGACAGGTCGGTTAATGGAAACAGGTGTTGTTTCCAGGTAAAATAGCCCCCATGTATTCCATCACTTTTAAAAGGATGATGGGAAGCGAACAGTACCATTTTCTTTGAATTCCGGCTGATGATATCATCCAGCTGGTTCAGTACATCTTCTTTTGTATTGTAGGGACAGTCAGATTCAATGCCCGGTTTGTCATAAAGGTGCAACCACCATTGTGTATCCATCAATACCATAATCACATCCTTGCTCAATTCTATTTCGATGGGACCCGGGCAGCCGTCTTTGGGGTAAAACTCCACATTTTTGCCACCGCGACTGTCGATATAAGCCTGTTCGCGGGTTACAGCGTTCCATCCATCGCGCCCTTCATGGTTCCAATCGTGGTTACCAGGAATGAAATAAGCTTTTGCATCTGTGTTCTTCACCACATTGATCTGCGAATCAAGCGTGGCGGCTGCCTGCGTATATCCTGCGTAGGCCTCGTCGGGCAATCCATAGGTGTACAGGTTATCGCCGAGGAACAGTACGGTAGTGCGTTTGTCTAATTTGATCTTTTCTTTAATCGCCGACAAAACGGGCTGGCGGCCATTTTTCAGCGCACCGGCGTCACCAATTAATACGATACGCACCTGCACTGAATCCTGCTGTGCTACAGCGTGGTTGGCGAGGAGTAAGGCGAGGATAATCGATGTAAGCGTTCTTTTCACTTGCGCGTATTTTTATTTTTAAAAACCAGTATCGTTGCTGTATTGCCGTCACCAAGTTCATTGGATATAAGCAGGTCTCCCGAAGGGGTAAAGGCCATCCCTTCCGGTTGCCTGAACAAGGTGGGGTTCAATTTGTACACCTTCGTAATTACTCCGTCTTTGCCGGCTATGGCGAGTACTTTATTTATGGCCGATATCATATACAACTCTTCGGTGACCGGGTTTAGGGCGGTTGCGGAGGGTTTGAAACGAACTTTGTTTTCTCCCAGTGCTTCTGCAACGGGCGAAACGTTGATCAGTACAGGCGACAGGCTATAGGTACCATCCGCAATACTGAACACCCATGTGCTTAGGGAAGACTTATCATCCGCATCGCAGTCTTTGCAAAGAATATTAATGTTTCCTGCTGCAGAATCGTAGTACATACTTTCAAATTCATTGCTTCCGCTACCGGGAAACTTGAAAATTTGGGTGGACAGTGAATCTGTTGAACTAAAATTGATACGGGTGATATCGCCTGAACTTGAGAGCACATAAAAAGAACTGTCAATTAACTCCAGATCCTCATAGTCATGGTTTTTTCCAAACTTCCATTTTTGTATGGCGCCATTTCTCTTAAGAAATATCTTGTACAACCAGCCGTCTTCATCTACTATGGCAAAAGCGGTGGTGTCTTTAGCATAGAAGTAGATCCCGGAGATTTCATCAAGGTCCTGGGAGAGCTGCATTTTATACGGGGTATTCAAATCAAACTGATCAGGCGTAGGATATTTTTTCGTTTTTGACGCCCCGCATCCCATCAGTAAAGCCAGTATTCCCATACAAAGGAATGCCGGCAGTTGTCTCCATACAGTAGTCAATGATCCATTCATATCATATCAGCAGTTCATATGCTACAGCTTAAGTTAAAAAATCCTGCCATGGCCATTGCGGGTGCGTTTTATGCAGCGTGCATTGTTAAATAAAATCTGGGGAATTTATTCTACACAATTGTAACAGAAAAAGTATCCTCTGAACGGGGGCATGCTTATTTCACCGCGCATACGCAGGGTAAGCTTCCCGCAATAAAATCTAAACATTCAACTATGAAAAAACTATTCATTTACCTCGCTATAGCAATGGCGATGACAGTTAACGTGGTATCGGCGCAGGACAAACCAAAAGTAAAAACCAGTACAGACGACTACAAAACAAAGGTAAAACCCACAAGTACAGTGGGTCAGAAACTGCACAACACGGTTAGCAAGAACAACAAATACAGCGGTATCAAAACAAAAACGAAAAACAAGCGAACCAACAAGAAAAGGAAAGTAGAAATTAAAGCCCATAAAACAGAAGTGAAAACAAGTAATTAATTAGCAAAGTGATGCTACGAACAAAAAATACCCGGAGATCACCGGGTATTTTTTTTGATTGGCGTTTTAGCAGGCTGAATTTCAGCTGCTTTGGGATCTTCCTGAACTGCACCCCGTAAAGAAGGCAGTTCTTTGCTTTCCGTTTTTATAATATACACAGCCTGGTCCGTTGGTTTGATGCCCTTGCCCATATCCCTGCTATACACTTTGGTAAATTCAGCACCCAGGTAAAGTATGATAGACGTGTAGTATACCCAAACCAGGATCACGAAAATAGAAGCTACTGTTCCGTAGGTGGTGCCTAACTGTGAATTGCCTATATATATGCCAATCAGGAATTTTCCGATGATAAAGAGTACACCCGTTACCGCCGCACCCGTCATACTGTCGCGCCAGGATATCTTTGCATCCGGCAGCACTTTAAAAATAACTGTAAACAGCGCTGCTATGACAACAAAAATGGCAATATAATTAACGGCATATAAAAGGTGAACCGATGAATCGGGAAACATTCGCTCCAGCCTTTCATAAACAGCATCCATCAGGGAGTTGATGATCAGAGATACAAGTAGAATAAACCCGATGCCTACTACCAGTGAAAAAGAAAGCAGCCTGTCAATTATGAGTTTAAGAATGCCTTTTTTGGGTTTTGTGCGAATGCTCCATATATAGTTGATGGATCCCTGGATTTCCGTAAATACACTTGTTGCACCAATAATTAATATTACAAGGCCAATGACCAGCCCCCACGCTCCCTGGTCCTTCAACTGCACATTGGCAATGATTGTCTGGATCTGGATAGCAGACTCAGGACCGATCAATTGCCGGATTTGGCCATACACTCTTCCTTCCACTGCATCTCTTCCAAAGGCAAAGCTGGCTACGCTGATAATGATAACAAGAAAAGGCGCGATGGAGAAGATCGTATAGTAGGATAGAGAGGCGCTTAGTTTAAAGCCCTCATCATGATTGAATTCAGTAGCGGTCTTTCGCAGAAGGCCGGTAACCTTACGCCATTTGCTCATGTATTTTTGCATTTATTGTTTTAATCGGGCATCCCGCAGGAATAGTGAGTGGTATGGTTTTTATTACTTTTTTGTAAAATCTTTACCATGCGTAGTATCTTATATGTAATTGCCGTTATCCTCGTGATCGGCTGGCTTGTTGGTTTTTTTGCCTATAGTGTTGGCGGACTCATTCATATCCTGCTGGTACTTGCGATCATATCGTTATTGCTGGGCATCATCAACCGATCTTCTGATTGATCTTTGGGTGTACGGTAAAGACTTTGGTGAATCATACACCGCAGTAGCGGCGTTTTTTACCCAATAAAAAAGCACCGATATGATCAGTGCTTTTTATGCATTGGGCCACTAGGCTGTTGCCTTTTTTTCCATTTTTTCAATGCTTACAATAAATTCAGTTGTGTCTGCGTCTGAAGAAGGACCATAGCCATCTACCAGGGTACCTTTTGATCCGTCCCTGGTCTCTATTACGTACATAATAGAGTCATCGGCCGGGTCGGTTTGCCCCTCAAAACGGTAAAAATTTACGATCTTAACCTCTTCCGCAGTATAATCCTTGTGGGTGGTAAGTGAATGAAGTTTGTCATTGATGACGGTATAGTCTTCTTTGTATCCTTCGTCTCTCATTTTTTTGTGGCAGTCCACAAGTGTATTTAAATAAGCGGGGGTGGGTGCAGTGGGTGTGTTCATACAAATGATTTTTAGTGGTAAAAAAAAGGCTGGTAGCAAATGCACCAGCCTGTAACTGCAGAGTATAAAGTACTTTCCCGTTTCCGTCATAACCTCGGCAAGCTAGATGTAGTCCGGGTTAGCACATCTCATCCACAGAACGTTTTTTCGGCCGGGTGTTTACTTTTCAACCGGTTACTTGGAAGCGATCGACTCGTGCAGATCGCGGTATTTTTTAATGGTATCATGGGATGTTTTTAAGGAAGACTTCTGGTCCATGATCATCTGCCTGATTTCTGCGCTCATTTCCGCATCAGATGCAAGCGCTGCTTCGTAAGCTTTCTGCGCAGCGTCTTCACCAAACTCACAGGCTTCCAGTACAGATAGTCTTTCTTTACTGGCAAAAGCAGCTTTCACATCCATCCATTTGCGGTAGATCTTACCTGAAATGGTGGTATCGGTTGCCGGCTCGCCACCCAGTTTTACCACCGAATTACTCAGTTCACGGGAATAGTCTCTGCTCTCGTTTTCCATTTTGGTGAAAAGCGCACGCAGATCCACATCGGCGTTGTCCAGTTCGTCAATGGCTTTTTCATAGCCATTTACCCTGTCGTTGTTTATTCGGATAAGGTCATTCAGGGTTTCTATTAAAGTTTCATTTGTTTTCATAGTCATTTTTTTTCTTAAGAAGCTAAAAACCCGTGCCATACCAACCGGGGCCACCAAGCACCCGGAGTTTGTAGAAAGAAATACACGTAAGCCCCTGGATGAGCGTAGAATATACCTTCTTTTTAACCGGCGCTGGTACGGATTTTTTATAGGAATAAGTTCAAAACATTTCCTTTCTATGAAACGATTCTTTATGGTTACCCTGGGTATTTGCCTTGCATTTGCGGGCTCGGCCCAAAGTATTAACGGACATTCTTATAAAACTGCGCTGGGTGTTAAGGTTCTCGATGGAGCCGGAATTACCCTGAAAAGTTTTGTGAACGGCAACAATGCCATAGAGGCTATCGGGTTTTTCTGGAAACAGGGCTTTCGTGTTACCGGCCTGTACGAGATACATGGGGATATCAATGGTGCACCTGGTTTGAAATGGTATATCGGCCCCGGCGCCCACGTAGGTTTTTATAATAACGACTATTACGCCGGCGCAACCTCTTTTGGACTGGATGGTGTTCTGGGACTTGATTACAAGATCCACGGCGCCCCTATTAACTTTTCGCTTGACTGGCAGCCTTCCTTTGAATTTGCCAACAGCAGGGGTTTTGTAGGGAGCTGGGGTGGCTTTGCTGTGCGGTACACGTTCTAAAGGGGTGGATCATGTGATCTGGGAGAGCAGCGACATCAGTATCTTTTCCTCCGATGTAAGTGCCGTTTTGTCGTCGTCTTTCTCAATTTCATCCAGCTGAACAAGGTAGTTGTTTATCTTGTTTTCTTCATACAGCCTGATGAGGCCGGGATGCACATAGTATTTTTTGCAGACCGTTCTTGTGTTTCCCAGTTTGCTGCTTACTTCATCCAGTGCAAGATTGACATTGCGCTTGCACTGGGTGGCGTTTTCGTATATGCCGATCTGTTTGAACGCCCTTAACAGGTTAAGACAGCCCGCCCATGTGCGGAAGTCTTTGGCTGAGAAACTGTCACCGATACATTCTTTGATGTATTGATTGACCATTCCTGAATCAATTGAATTTCTTTTTCCATCTTTATCGTAATACTGGAACAATTCTTTGCCCGGTATATCCCGGCATTGCTCAACGATTCTTGCCAGTTTTTTATTTTTCAAACTGATCTTATGATAAATTCCTTTTTTGCCTTTAAAGGAAAATTGTACATCTGTCCCTTTTATCAGTACATGCTTGTCGTGAAGGGTAGTTAGTCCATGAGATCCATTCATTTTTTCATATTCCGCATTTCCTATGCGTATGTAGGTGCGTTCCATAAGGCTTATTACCGTAGCGATTACTTTTCGCCCATTTAAAACCCCCAGCGATAGATCCTTTTCTACCTGCAGGCGCAGACCGGGTAATTTCTCTCCAAACTCCTTTAATTTATGAAACTTGGTTTCATTGCGAAGCAGGTTCCATAGTGGATGATAGCGGTATTGTTTTCTGTCTCGTGCGTCAAAACCGGTAGCCTGGATATGACCATTCTCCCGCGTGCAGATCCAGACCTTTGTCCAGGCCGGTGGAATTGCCAGTTTGCGGATGCGGTTTAGTTCTTCCGCATTCCTGATAGAAGAATTATTATGCAGGTAAGTGAACCCTTTTCCTTTTTTAGCTCGTGTGATGCCGGGTTCCTGGTCGGTTACATACAAAAGGTTGGCCGCTTTGGCGGCTTGTGAATAGTCTTTTACAAGTGCAAGGTGTTTACTATGACTCAGCTTGCGTGTCCTTACAGTCATTTGGTCGTTTTTTTCTGAACACCCAGTTTGCTTTTTGTATTTGCCTGCGCCTCATCAATAGAGTGCGATGTGAAGATGTCTTTTTCTTTATCGGATAATTCAGACAGTGTGATATAGAATTTCTTTACCTGCTGCAACTCATCCTCCGTAAGGTCCTCTATGTTAACCAGGCGGTTACTGGCTTTGTCGTTGGATGCAATCAGTTCATTCAGCTTTAATTGTATGGCCGTCGTGTCTTTGTTTTGAGAATGCTGGATGATAAAGACCATGATGAACGTAATGATGGTGGTTCCGGTATTGATGACCAACTGCCAGGTATCAGAAAACTGAAAGATGGGTCCGGTGATGCCCCAAACCATTATCACCAGTAATGCGGCGATAACCGCTGCGGGGCTGCCCGTTGCACGGGTGATGGTGCCTGACCATTTTTCGAACCGGTAGTTAAAACCTGTTTTGCTTTTAGTTTTTTTCATACGTATGGGTTGGTGGTGAAGCG
The DNA here is from genome assembly GCA_031424835.1 of Chitinophagaceae bacterium. Classification (GTDB taxonomy): domain Bacteria; phylum Bacteroidota; class Bacteroidia; order Chitinophagales; family Chitinophagaceae; genus Sediminibacterium. The sequence goes on along the minus strand of JANPIE010000060.1, from coordinate 23 downwards.
TATAAAAATCTCAGACCATTGAA
>JANPIE010000059.1:0-14403 GCA_031424835.1 Chitinophagaceae bacterium | reverse complement strand
TTTTTTCGTGTGCCTAATTTTTCTATTTTTGCCGCCTTGTTGAACAGTTCATCGTTCACCGGGCCTATAGCTCAGTTGGTTAGAGCACCTGACTCATAATCAGGGGGTCCCAGGATCATGCCCTGGTGGGCCCACTTGAATATCAAGCAGTTATGAAGGGAAACCTCATAGCTGCTTTTTGTTTGTGCAAACAATTTGCAAACAAAACCGCTTGAGGGATCTTTAGGAGTGATATGGTTATGTAAGAAGAACTTCGGTTTATCTAAGTTAAGTTTTGTTCACGAAAAAGCCACGAAGAATCGATGGCACCCAGTGACTATCTCCTCCCGGCAGAAAGATGCTATTCGATTATCCGAACCCCTAAACAATAGCGAATACAGGAAAGAGTGATCTTTACATCTATCCAACATAAACGCCATTGCATGAAAAAAATAATTTTACTAGCAGCCACGCTATTTTGGAGTATGTATGCGCTTGGTCAGTCTGATAAACAAGTAACGCGTATGGCTGTATTGACAATTGACTTGTCGAAGTTGAGATCATATATGACGCTGCTGAAAGTGCAAATGGAAACAGCTGTTCGATTAGAACCGGGTGTTATCAGCTACAAAGTATATGCTGATAAACAAAATCCTGCCAGACTTACACTAATTGAAGTTTACGCAGATAACGCGTCCTATCTCAGGCACCGCGAAACGCCACATTTTAAAAAATACAAAAATGCAACTGCAGATATGGTTAAGTCGCTGGAATTAACGGAGGTACAACCGGTATTGTCAACGCAAAAGAAAAGTAACAAAAATTAGCGGTCTGCGCTTTGGCGGTGATTCCCTTTTTTCACCAGCAAATAAATGAGTTGAATGTGATGATCCGATGCGTTTACATCCTAAGTGAACGTTTACTGGTTTGAGATTCTTTATCAACTTTCAAGTATCCTTCTTTGTGCGTTAGGAATGCATTTCTTTGGGTTAGAAACTTCTCCATTTGATCAAACTGTGGCTGGTGAACCTGACTACTGAATGTCCACGCTTTCTGGAGCATTCGTATGTAAGCATCGCCTTCTCTCTGCTTGGTCAATTTTTTTATCGCACCCATGTAGTCTTCACGGTAAACAGTAGGAATTATTATTTTCGACAATTTTTGTGAGCTGAGTTCCGCATTCATCATTACCCGCGCTATTCTTCCATTTCCATCCAGGAATGGATGCACTTCTCTTACAAGAAACATCATAAAAGCCGCCTTGGCGAACGGGTGACGTAATATACTGTACCACTCATAGCCCTTTTTTAGCGGGCCTCCCACTAGTTGGCCGGCGGTTTTTTGCAGTTATGCTTTTTTTCATTTTATTGCAATCAAGTTGGGCTAACGGCCATCAGATACCTATGAAAAAACTTTTTGTACATAACTTTCGCTGTAAAAAAATCATTTTCTTCTTCCTTACACTATCATTTTCGTTTCCTGCATCGGCACAAAACAGGCAGGTGCAAAAAGCAATGGAGAAGTCCTTTGGAAAAGCCGCCGAAGCTCCCAAAGCTTACCTCACCGCAGAAGCTTATGCAAACCAGGCTGTAGATGCACTGAATGAAGGAAATGTGAACAGCGGGGATTCTTTATTTGATGCATCACTGCGTTCCTATCCCACAACCCAGGCCTTTAACTATGTAAAGGCAGTAGGTGCACTGCCCGAAATAAACAAGGCTATTGCATTAACTGATAAGATTCTGGACGCTGTAAAAAATTTCCCGGGTAAAGAAATCGTAATCATCGAACCTTTTCCCGCAACCTTTGTGAACGGGCAAATGACGCAGGGATTAAAGCAATATCCGAACGACAGGGCGCTATTCAATTTCGCCTTTGAAGCATATAAGATCATTAAAGCGTATGGAAGTTCAAAACATCTCCTGTCACTATCCGACAGAATCGCCACTATCACCATAACCAGTAACCCGGTAGCAAATTTGGGGCTCGATTACGAGGTAAGTACGCAGCAGTCTTTAAAAGTAGCACAGGCAATTTTGAAAAAGGAGTACGACAGGGCTATTCAACTGATAGAATCAATGCCCTCTTCGCCGGCGTTTCCGCCACCGGCTAAACTGAGCCAGTTAGCCGCTGTTTACATTGAGAAAGGTGATTACGCGAAAGCGGTTGCCATAGCAGAACAAAATGAATCCGGAGACTTTGCGGGAGGCGCATACAAGTTGAAATTTATTGCCTATACCCTGGCTGGAAATTTCGACGAAGCACTGAAATACTATAAAACTTTTACCGCATCCAAATATTATTCACCCCTTAATGACGAGTTTTACTACCTGGCCCTGCTGGATATTGGCAAAAAAGATTTCAACGCAGCATTAACAAACCTGGACCGGGCGGTAACTTACAAAACAACCGGGTATTCAGCAGGACTAGAGTCGCTTTTTACAGACAAATGGAAAGTATACAAAGCATATGGTGACGCGTATGCCGGCCTGCGTCAGTATGAGCGGGCCAGGGATAACTACCAGATTTCACTGCTTGCCAACGCTGACTACCAACCCGCGGTAGATGCCCTTGTTACACTCGAGTCATTGATTGCAGCGGCTTCATCAACAGACAAAACGCCACCCACTATTAATATTACCGAGCCGGCTATCAAACGGGGATTGAAAGTTACGGGTTCGGGTGCCGAAATTATGGTGCGGGGTACTGCACAGGACCCTTCCGGCTTGAAATCGGTTTCCATCAATGGCAGGGATGTGTATGCCCAGGCAGCGGGCAATTTCTGGGGCAGTGTACCCCTGAAAGAAGGCAGTAATCAACTGGCCATCAAAGCAACGGACGGTGCTGGTAACACAGGTGAATACCAGTTGGTGATTGAAAAGGCGGAACCCGCAAAAACAACCACGCAAAATTCTGATGTGATCGTACCCGTAACGGAAACGGAAGGAAAAAACTATTGCCTGCTTATTGCAGCGCAAAATTACAAGGATGGCACCATTCCCTCACTTGACAACCCCATACAGGATGCAGTAAGGTTGAAACTGCTTCTGAAGAGCCACTATAATTTTAATGATGAAAACATCCTGACGCTGTTTAACCCGGAAGCAAATGATATTAAACGGCAGCTACTGGAGCTGACGAACAAAATTCAGCCGGAAGATAATCTCCTGATATTTTATGCCGGTCATGGCATATGGGTAGAAAAAGAAAAAAAAGGATACTGGCTTATGACTGATGCGGCTCGGAACAACCCCAATACCTGGGTATCGAATACGGATGTGTTGAATTTGATTGCCAAACTTCCTTCCCGCCATACGTTGTTAATCACAGATGCCTGCTTTTCAGGAGGCGTATTCAAAACCAGATCTATCGGTACCGATGCCTCTGAATCGCTGAAGTTACTGGATGAAAAAATTAGCAGGGTTGCCATCACCTCAGGAAATGATACGGAAGTGCCGGACGAAAGTGTATTCATGAAGTACCTGGTAAAGGCCCTCACCGAAAACAAAGAAAAGTACCTGACCGCTCAAAAAATGTTTATCACAAAAATTCTCGAGGCGGTTATGACAGAAAGTAAAACGGAACCCCGCTACGGTACCCTGGAAGCAGCAGGACATGTAGGCGGCGACTATATCTTTGTACGAAAATGATGATAAGGAGCCATCTCGGCAGCATTCAGATTCGCACCAAGTCAACATTTAAACCCTCACCGATCCGCGGAACGCCCTTCCTGCATAGTAAGACTCCGGGCCATTGTGATATACAAACACATGATCATAGCGCCTGTCGCAAAACAACGCGCCACCCAATGCCCTGATAGCAGCAGGCGTTTGTATCCAGCTCGAAGTTTTTGTATCGAATATTCCCAGCTTCTGCAATTCGCGGTATTCGGCTTCCGATAATAGTTGGATACCCATTTCAGCGGCCATGTCAAGGGCGCTGCTGCGGGGCTTGTGTTCTTTCCGGGAAGCCAATGCATCACCATCGTAGCAAATGCTTCTTCTGTCTTTGGGACTCTCCGGGGAACAATCATAAAAAATATATTCGCCGGTCTTTTTATCACGGCCAACAACATCGGGTTCACCACCTGTCTCTTCCATTCGCGCGAGGACCCTCAGTTTTACCGGGCTGGCTTCCAGTCTTGCCTGGATGTCGGCCCAGGCTAGTGCCTTGTGCCGTTTCATGTTTTTTTCAAAACGTGTTTTCAATACCTTCAGCAAATCTGCCTGGTGCTCTGGGGCCAGGCCGGACTTATCAGTGCTGCTTTTTTTCATACTGGTTGTTTAATCTGCCGGAAGCTGTAGAAGAATATCCTTTAACAAAATTTTCCTTTCGGTAACTGATCAGCAATTTAGTTTTTTCAGTCTTTTCAGGTATTAAAAAGCGATCAAGCCCCTTTGTCTTCCTGCAAAATATACCGAAAGATCAGAACACAGGGAAACAATTAAAAAAACAGAAGAGCCGCCCATTCTTCGCAGGTAATCTCCGGGGAATAAAAACGCGGGGAGAGTGGGGCAAATACAACATACAGATTGTTATTATCCAAACAGATTATTTGGTATTTTGCCTTATCTTTTACCTGTACGCTGAAAACGTTTCCTGAGATGAGCTTTACCAAGATCCTTCGTTTTTTTTATTCAATTTTCTTTCTGTTTTTATCATTTACCCTGTCTGCGCAGTTTGCACGCGGACTTGATTTTGATGATGCCAGCTATGCAGCCGTTCCCAAAAGAGCAAAACTAACCCGTGCACTCGATTCTGTTCCTGCAGCGGCTTCTGTAAAATCGTTCGCACCCATTCCAAAAAGCCAGGGGCAATATGGTACCTGTGCCGCATGGGCCACTGCTTACTGCGGACGAACTATAGTGGAAGCGGTAAGGAATAACTGGCTGGACAAAAAGATCATCAACAATAATGCATACTCTCCTGCTTTCCTGTTCCGACTCCTGCAACCTTTTGACGGTACGTGCCGTGGAGGATCGGTACTTGCCTCAGCGATGGATCGTTCTAAAACGCAGGGAAACATCCTGTTTACAGAGGCAGCCGAAAAATGCATCCCGGCCATAAACGACGCGCAACTGGCGGTAGCTGCAACACATAAAGTAAAAGATTACCTGCGTGTTTTTGATGCCTATTCATCTTCAGACAATAAGACTCGCGCGGTAAAAAAATCACTGTCGGAAAAAAAGCCGGTGATCATCGGCATGATCTGTCCCCCTTCCTTTAACCAGGTGAATGGCGTTTGGATTCCTGTTGAAGAACCATTAGACAGCTATGGAGGGCATGCCATGTGCGTAGTGGGTTACGACGATACAAAGTTCGGGGGCGCATTCGAGGTACAGAACAGCTGGGGCACGGAATGGGGGAATAACGGCTATGCCTGGATAAAGTATACAGACTTCGCACGTTTTGTGAGATATGGTTTTGAGTTCGCGGACCTGCCACCGGTTCAACCTGCCATTCCTGATATTGCCGGCTCCATCAAATGCATGCTGGCAGACGGCAGTCCAATGCCGGTAACATTACGAACCCAGTCACGGGGGTTATCAGTGGTACCGTCAGTGAGCAATGCGCCAACGCTGCCCCAATACATTTCACCCGCCACTTATGCAAGTGGTACACGATTCCGTGTGCTGGTTTCGAACGATCAGCCGGCGTTTGTATATGTGATCAGTTCAGATCTTACCGATTCTGTATACACGCTTTTTCCATTCGCAGAAAACATCAGTGCAGCTCTTACAGACAGGAAAAATGAATTCGCACTTCCGGATGAAGATCATTATATCGAGTTTGACAACAATGCCGGCAAGGAATGGCTCTGCGTATTATACAGCAGGGAACCATTGAATCTTACAGAGATCAAAGAAAAGTTGATGAAAGAAAAGGGAGGTTTCCCTACCCGGGTATCTGCCGTTCTAAAAGACAGGCTGGTTGCGGCGGAAAATACCCGATTGGCCAAAGACCAGATTTCGTTTAGCGCAAACAGCAAAGGAAAATCGCTGCTGGCACTTATGATTGAACTTGAACACAAATAACTTATCAACCCAGGGTCAAAGGAACCGGCATAACGAAAAAATAAATGAAGCTGCGGAAATGGTTCATTGCGTTGCTGCACGGCATGACGTTGGTGTTGTTCTCATGGATATGGATCAGCACCTATTCCAGCTATGGAGATGAGGCCGTACTAATTAAATGGTCCTCCGCTATTAAAAGGACCCTGTTGGGTCTGGATGAAGATCCCCCGGCCAAAGAGTTTCTTTTTGTCGACGTTTCTTCCAGCAAAGAACTGATACCCGATGAACAGGCATTGGGAAACCAGGTGATAACCGACCGGGCTGCACTGGCTGCTTTTTTTCGCGTGATGCGATCGTATCCCAACAGCGCCCGTTTTGTTTTCTGCGATGTGAATCTTATCGGTGATTCACCCAACGATTCCCTTCTCGCGGATGCGATAAACGGCGTAAAAAATATAGCTTTCCCCGTTCACAGAGAAAATGATTCTCTTATTCTGCCAAAATTCAACACCCGGTATGCAGTGGCGGATTACAAACAGACAGGACAGATGTTCCTCAAATTTCGTTTGGTACAGGATGAACAGCTGCCCACGGTACCCGTTCACCTTTACAACCAGTTGGACAAGGGAAATATCCACACTTATCAGCTATACAGTACAGATAACGACCGTCTCGCATTTAACAATATGGTGATCGACTTCCCTATCCGGCCTTATGAATTTTTTGAACAACGTGAATATCCGATAGTAAGCCTGGCAGAATTAATGATCCTGCCGCCGGAAGTAATCTCCAAAGAATACCTCAAAGATAAACTGGTACTGATGGGTGATTTCCGCACAGATATGCATCCTACAATCTATGGGGAAACACCGGGAACACTTATCCTGCTGAATAGTTACCTGGCATTGAAGAATGGCTACCACCGTGTATCCTGGGTATGGGTATTGTGCCTGCTGCTGTTCTATACCGCTGCCTCCTATAAACTATTTTTTTCCAGGGAAAACAGGGAGCTTCGCGGAATCAGGCGCTATTCTTTTATGGCTGCGTTGTTAAATTATCTCGCCTTGTTTGCCGTTGCAGCCATACTTTCCTACCTGCTGTTCCGTATTTACATAAACATTCTTATTCTTGCTGTTTATTTTAATTGCCTGGCTTTGGGCATCGATCTTTACACCAAAAAAAGAACATTGCCCAAATGGCATGAAATAATGGCTAACATAAAAGATACTTACTTTAATTTTAAATGAAGCATATGATCAAAACATTGCTGCTTATCTGTTTCCCGTTGCTGGTGTTTTCGGGCGAAGTGTATTATGTAACATTTGTGAAAGGAGACGTAATACTTAAATCAACCGGTAAAAAGCTGGTAACAGGGATGCAGGTAACCGAATCCGATCAATTGGTGTTCTCTGACCGCAATGCGAAGATATCCTGCATCAGTCCTGCCAGGGGCAGGTTTGAAGTTACGCCCCATAATGCCTCATCTAAAAAACAAAATGAATGGGTGTCACTGGTCAAAGAAGCCATTATCCCCGCATCTCCTGCAGTGAAACTGAGTACGCGTTCGCTGTTTGCAGAACAGTTTGACCCTGAAAAGATTTTTCCCCGGGGCCGTGTATTACTGTTAGAAAACGAACCTGTCGCCATAGATGGTAAATATCCATTGGCCGGTTCCAGTTTCTTTTTTGTTCAGTATGTAAGTGAAGGGCAAACCATCGTTAAAAAAGTTCCGGCAATGGGTCAGGCCATTCATTTCAACACGGCGCTTTTTACAGATAATGCAGGGCATCCACCCGCAACACCGCTGCCCGAAGTGTCTCTCTGCTTCCAGGAAAATATAGACGGCGTAAAACGTTCAAGGATCATCACGAAATTTATTCCCGTTATAGGCAATAAACAGGTATTGAAAGAGCAATATGCCCTAATGCAGTTGCACCTGAAAGCGGCAAAACGAACAGAAAAAGAAATACTGGAGGAGGCGTTGGCACATTTCAACGAAAACTACGGCTATATCGATGCAAACATTTTTGAAAAAGCAATAAAGTAACTCGGGAGATGCCGGGTATACATTTATAGCCGGTATATATTTGTTTTAAATCCAAAACTATGAAAATGCGATCCACAGGAGCTGTAATTGTGCTGTTCTTTTGTTTATTACGGGCAACTGCATTGTTTGCACAGAATGATAAAGACGCCGACAAGGTATTGTTTAACAAAGCAGCCGACATTCGAAAAGAAGGAAATAAATATTTCACAAAAGATCCCGCTAAAGCAGATAAATTATTCACAGAAGCCAACCGGATCTATCACGGTACGGCTGATGCTTCACTAGGGCTGCAGGAACATCAGAACAGGCTGCCCACACTCCGGTATTACCATGGCGATATCAGGGGTGGCAATAAGGCAGTGGAAGATGAGATCAACAGCCTGCGCAAAAAAACCCAGGTCCTCATACCAAAAATGATAGGCAACGGCTATATACCTTCTACCGAAGTGATTAAGGTCTACTATACACAACGTGCCTACCTGAATCTTTCCTATGGTGATGCGGCACTCGCCTCCTCAGATATCCGGAAGATTATTGAACTGGGTTTTGAGAAGGATGAATACAATACCCAGCATACATCCTGGGCAGGTGGGCTGGGCAGCGCGCGCTTACAAAATCTATTTCAGCTCGGCCAATACATCGCTTTCCTGAATGAAGACAAGCAACTGATCGCAGACATGCAACCGGTTTTTGTAAAAATGCAGGAGGAAGATTTTGTAACTACCGGCCAAATTTACCTGGCTATATTAAATAAGGAATACGACAAGGCGATCAGCATTGCCAGCAATTTCGCGGAGACGGGTGCCAATAACCGGATCAACGCGAGATTTCTTATTGCATGGAGTTATGCGCTTCAGAAACAGACTGTAAAATCTGAAGAATATATAAAACTGCTGCTGAAAGGTATCCGTGTAGGGCCAAAGATGGTTGCACGCATCAATGCACTAAACGCGATCAATGAAAAGAAATACCAGGAGGCCGTTGGATACGCCGATGAGTCGTTGAAACCGATGCGATACCTCTACCTGAGTTATGAGCAACCAGGTAAATTTTTTTACTATTCTGTACGCGCGCAGGCTTATGCCGGACTTAAGCAATACGAAAAAGCCAAGGCGGATTATGAGCGTGCTTTACTCTATAATGCAGAATATGCGCCGGCCATAAACGGACTTGCACAACTAGAAGCAGCCATTATCAGGGAGCAACGCGGCGACAAGACCGCCCCGCTAATTACAGTGCTCGAACCCGGCGCAAAAAGAGGACTTAAAGTAACTGCTGCCGCGAAAGAGGTGATGGTAAAGGGACTAGCCGAAGATCCATCCGGTATAAAGGAAGTAACCATAAACAACCAGGTGGTGTACCTGAAACCAGATGGAAATTTCTGGGGTAACGTTTCACTGAAAGAAGGAGTCAATACCATTACCATTTCAGCCACGGATATAGCGGGCAACCGTGCAGAACAAAATATAGAAGTGGAAACACAGGTAGCAAACGCTAAAACGGATGATATCGTACCTGTGGTTTCTAAAGAATCGAAAAACTATGCACTGGTGATCGCTGCGCAGAATTATGATGATACGCAGATCCCCTCTCTGGAAAACCCAGTATCAGATGCCATCAAATTAAAACTGGTACTGAAGAACCAGTATAATTTTTCCGAAGACAATATTTATACGCTGTATAACCCCGTGGTAGCTGATCTCAGGAAAAAATTTGCGGACATTAACGAATTCATTCAACCGGAGGACAACCTCGTTATTTTCTATGCGGGCCACGGGATATGGGTTGAAAAAGAAAAAAAGGGATACTGGCTCCTTACCGATGCCAAAAGAAATGATGTAAATACCTGGTTCTCCAATAAACTCATGCTCGACCTCATTGCACAGGTGGCCGCGCGTCATACATTACTGATTACCGATGCCTGCTTCTCGGGTTCTATTTTCAAAACCCGGAGTCTCGGTGCCGATGCACCGCCAGCGGTTCGTGAATTGAGCGAAAAGATCAGCCGTGTTGCCATTACCTCCGGAAATGATACCGAAGTGCCTGATGAAAGTGTCTTTATGAAATACCTGATCAAAGCCCTGAGTGAGAATAAGGAGAAATACTTAACTGCCCAGAAAATGTTTATCAACCAGATCATCGAAGCGGTAATGTCGGAAACAAAAATTGAACCGCGATACGGTACGCTGGAACTGGCCGGTCACATAGGGGGAGATTATATTTTTACAAAAAAATAGCGCAACGTTATTTAAAAAGTTGCCTGCATTTTTAGACATAAAGACTGGCAATGGGTATTGCCGGAAATTATAAATTACCGCGAAGCCGCCAGGACGCAAAGTATCGCAAGGATTGCCTACGGATCGATCCCTGCGCTTCCTCGCGCCCTTGCGACTTTGCGGTGAAAAAAAAGCTGTCAAACGGAAACACGCTACTATTGCCCGCCCCGCCAACGCCTATTTGCAATTTTCATTATATTCACCAACAACCTCATCCCAATGAAACTGCTAATCCTGCTATTACTCCCCCTGGCAATGTACGCCCAGAACAGGGACATCAGTTACCTCAGCTCCGGTGGCAAACTGCATCCACTGCAGGCCATCATGGATGTGCGGCATTATACCATTTCACTGGATGTGGATATCGAAAAAAAAACGATCAAAGGGTTTACCGAAATAGATATTATCCTGTCCAGTGCATCCGATACGCTTCTGTTCGATCTTGTTCATTTACTAGCCGTTGAAAAAATACTGGTAAATAACAAAGCAGTTCAGTTTATACACAGGAATGATAAGATCTATATCCATTCCAACACTGCGTTTACTGCAGGAAAACAAACGGTCAGGGTGTTTTACGGTGGCGAGCCGCCTATTGCCGTGAGGCCACCCTGGTATGGTGGATTTACTTTCACAAAAGACAGATCCGGTAACCCATGGGTGGCCATCAACTGCCAGAAAGAAGGCGCACGCATTTATTTCCCTTCGAAGGATCATCCCAGCGACGAACCAAATGAAGGTGTAGACATGTTCATCACCGTTCCGGATACACTGGTAGTGGGCGGGCCTGGATTATTGCAAAAAGTAACCACATCAAAAAACAAAAAGACCTTTCACTGGAAAACCAATTACACCATCAGTGGTTACACAACCATTTTCAATATTGGTAAGTATAAAGTGGTGAGCGATGAATACACTACCATCAACGGCAACAAAGTACCGATCCAGTATTATGTGCTCGAAGAAGACGCAGCGGAAGCGGCAAAAGTGATCGAACTAAAGAAAAGGGACAGTAAAGTGCTGGAAAAATATTTTGGCGAGTACCCATGGGTGAAAGAAAAGATCGGCATTGTGGCAGTGCCCAACCCGGGCATGGAGCACCAGACGATGATCAGTTTCCAGAATAAGTTTGTTTATACCACAATAGGAGGTCATCAATATTCTGCCAACCTATTCCATGAGTATGCGCATGAATGGTTTGCCAACAAAGTCACCAATAAAGACTGGGCGCATTTATGGATACAGGAGGGTATCTCCACTTATGCAGAGGCATTGATCCATTATGAACTGGGCGGACAGGAAGCATATGACAGAATCATCGATTCCCACAAACGGTCAATACGTTTCAAAAAAGCAATGGTGTTGGGTGAGGAAATGTCAGAAGATGAGACATACAATGGAAGCGATATCTACACCAAAGGGTCTTTTATGATGCATAGTCTGCGTTACGTAATTGGAGATGATATTTTTTTCCCTACGCTCAAAAAGTTAGCCACGGACCCGCAATACACCTATGACAATTTTGTTACCACTACCGATGTAGAACAATTGTTCAGCAAAGCGTCAGGCAAAAACCTGAAACCGTTCTTCGACTTCTACACGCGTACTACCGATATACTTGACATCGTTGTGAAACAAACCGGTTACCAGCAATATTCTGTCAGTATAAAAAATTGGTTTATGGACCTGCCGCTGGATATTACTACACCTGCGGGAACCGAAAAAAAACGGGTAGGCAAAGAGGGCATTACGATCAGCAGCGCTATTCCCCCGGTGATTGATGGGAAGGGATTTTATTTGAAGAAGATCAGCATACAATAGTTTAGGCATGCTTGAATGTTTTTGCTGTTTCAAAAATTCCGTCGCCTCGGCGCAAGTATTAATCCGCCAGGTATTCCACCCGAAGTGTGATAGAAGCGGTCTTTTGTTTGGAAGATGTATTAAAGGAACCGCCAAAACTATAGTCCTCATTATTGTTCCTGCCTGTGATCTGAAAAACTCCCATAGTAGCTTTCTTTAGTTTCCCTAAATGAATGCCCGAACTGCCGGCGATGGTCTCTGATCGGAGCTTTGCATCTTCCGCGGCTTTGGCAAGCAGGTCTATTTTGAGTTCATTCAGTTTGCTGTAATAATAACTGGGTTTACCTGAATTGAATTCTATGCCCTTCTGTAAAAGTTCCGTTACCTGGCGTGATATACTCTCTACCAGCAGGATATTTCGCGAATTGACGGTTACCCCTCCATTAAGTGTATATCCCGAAAAAACGGAGCCCCTGTCCCGCCCCTGTTCATCAAATTGCTGTCGAAAATTTCTTTGTACATCCACGGAAGAGAATACAATGCTGGTATCGGGTATTCCTTTTGCTTTTAAATAATTCCTGATCTCTATCTCATCGGCTTTCAATTCGGAATACGCAGTTTTCAGGTCCACACCCCCGCGATGGAACACGCCTTTCCAGACGATCTCATCGCTCACGAAATTTTTTTCGGCCAGGCCGGTTACCACGATGGTTTCCGCAGAGCGAAACTTGTATTTATAAGCGGCGGCAAGCACTACGCAGCCAATGATAACCGCCGCGGCAACAATCAGGTAATTGATGTAGTATTTCATTTTACTGGGAGATCCCTTTTTGTGTATTCCACTAAAGTTATCTGTTTTATTTGCAGTTTTGTACAGCTTAGTATCCCTTTAACAATACGCTGCACGTACTCCTTATAACAGACTCCTTTTTAGCATGAATGAGTTTCACTAAAAGGACACAAGTGTGGCCAGTCTGTAGTGCTTTCTTAGATAAAAGCATGTTTGGCTTCTGTCCAAAAGCCATCCAATGCAACTATATGCGGCTTTAATAAAGAAATGATCGCGGGCCAGTCCTGGAAGCATAACGTTTACATTCTCAAGTTTGCAGTATACCCGGGCAACCTGCTTACCCTGCTCATCGCGATGCGATGGTTCCCATAACCTCTCTGCGGTTAACTCTGCATCTCCCCGTCTCTGCGGTTGGTTACGACCTACAAACGCCAGCGATCCGGAATTTTTAAACCCTTCCAACCGCAGAGCCGCGGAGATGCAGAGGTTTTCGCAGAGGGTTAGTTTTTCTTCCAGATACTTTGTAAGGGTGTAAGTGTCACACTATCCATCCTGAAATTACTTCCTCCACTGATCTGAACCTTACCATAATTTTCATTCGGAAAAAAAGTTGATGTCATGGTAGTCAGTCCTTTATCGGCAAAAAATTCTGCTGATGCAACATCAATGATGAGTGTGATATCCAAACCCGCATCGGTACTTACGCGTTTAGAAAGAATTTTTCCCGCAAACCCTTTTTCAAAATCTTTTTTTCCTGATCCGGTCCTGTCAATAAAAAAACTGTTACTGCTTTTTTCATAACCGGCTATCCATTGTTCCCCTTGGGTATTTGACAATACAATCGATACATCATCAGCAACAGCCGAACGGAACACCAGCTTTGCCGGGCCGGTCAATTGCTTTTGGAAGACGGTTGCATTGTTTTCGCTTACAGCCGTTCCTTCTATCACTGAAAGTTCCTGTACAGGAAATGAGCGCAGGTAATATTCGCCGTTCACATTTACAAGACTCAATTCACGCGGAATGGTCATCGCACTGCGCCACTCCTTGGTGGGCACCACCTGTGCGTACTGCCAGTTGCTCATCCATCCCACGAACACATGCCTGCTGCCAATATTTGACCAGGTAACGCCCGCATAATTATCGGTTCCTTCATCTATCCATTTGGCCGTGGTTTGCGAACTCGTAAACGTTTTCCCGTCAAAATCACCTATGAAATATTGCGTGGCGGATCCGCCTTGGGGACCGCCGGGATTGATGCTTACCAGTAAAACCCAAACCGTTTTACCATTGTCATCCATGGCGATTAGATCGGGGCATTCCCACACGCCACCATGAGACCCTTTATCCTGGCCAAATTCTGATTCCTTGTTCCACTGTTTGAGATCGGTGGAAGAATAGAAACTGATCCTGTCGAGAGTGGCGAGTGTCATGATCCATTTGTTTGCCACAGTGTTCCACGCCACTTTTGGGTCGCGAAAATCTTTGATGCCCGGGTTT
>JANPIE010000058.1:0-2651 GCA_031424835.1 Chitinophagaceae bacterium | reverse complement strand
TTTAAAAGCATATTTCCTTACAAAAAATCAGTCGTCAGTCGTAACCTGTGATGACTCACTCACGATTCACGATTCACGCTTCACGATTAATTCAGTCCGGATTTCTTCTCGATCAGGTAGGTATTTCTTTCCGTAGCATTTCTTGCCACCAGTTCCGCTATGAACCCTGTAAGGAATAACTGCATACCAATGATCATGGTGGTAAGGGCAATGTAAAAACTGGGACGATTGGTGAGTGCAAAGTCGGTGGCCAAAAACTTCGCGATGATGAGGTAGATACTTGAGCCAAGTCCTACCAGGAAAAACAAAGTACCGAACAACCCAAAGAACTGCATGGGCCGTTTGCCGAATTTGGTCAGGAACATTATCGTGGCCAGATCGAGGAAACCGTTTACAAAACGCTGCCATCCAAATTTGGTAACACCATATTTTCGGGGGCGGTGTTCCACCACTTTCTCACCGATTCTCCTGAATCCACTCCATTTTGCGAGTATGGGTATATAGCGATGCATCTCGCCATATACTTCAATGCTTTTAACCACTTTTTTACTGTAGGCTTTCAGTCCGCAATTAAAATCATGCAGGGGAATACCCGAACTCCTGCGTGCTACTGCGTTGAATAATTTGGAAGGGAGATTCTTGGTTAGTGTGTTATCGTAGCGTTTCTTTTTCCATCCGCTCACCATATCATAGCGTTCATCTATGATCATGCTGCGCAGTTCCGGGATCTCATCGGGTGAATCCTGCATGTCGGCATCCATGGTAATGACCACATCGCCTTTTGCCGCTTTGAATCCTTCATTAAGCGCGGCGGATTTGCCATAGTTGCGCTGGAACTTGATGCCTTTGAAATTAGGGTTTTCGGCGTGCTTCCTTTCGATCAGTTCCCAGCTGTTATCGGTGCTGCCATCATCTACCAATATTACTTCATAGGACAGGCCATGCTGTGCAGTTACAGACTCAATCCAACTGCACAGTTCAGGTAATGATTCGTCCTCGTTAAGCAAGGGGATAACGATCGATACATCCATAATCTTATTGTTCTGAGAATTTTTCTTCTTTACGTATCACCAGCGATATCAATAAGCATTTAACGAAATCCCATATCAGAAAAAGGCCTGTGCCCAGTAAAATCCTTCCCAGGCTGGTTTCCTGTGAACCTTCTTCTGTTCTTGCCATCTGCTTTGCAATATCATCTTCACTTGCGCCAAATTTTTCCAGCATTGCGCGCGTCTTTTCCATGGCTACCTGCATTGACTTAGCCCCCAGCTCTTTGTCGATCAGATTGTAAAGAATATAGGTTGCCGCAGCAGTGATTACGGCCACCACTACATAACACAGAAAACTGAATTTCAATGCTTGAGAATAGGGGAGAATACCGCCGTTTTGTTTTCTCAACTGCAAACCGCCTACAATGATAATGATGATCATGTAAGGGATAAAATTGGTGTAGAACTGGAAGGCAACAAATGTATTCAGGCCCATAGCCCATGATCCATACATCAGCACCACAGCCAGCAGGCCGCAGATGGCCCCGTATTTATACCCTTCGTTTACAACGTTAACTTTCATAGCGTAGTTATTTGGTTGAGAATTAATTGCCCTTTGCTAATGATACCTCTTACCGCTCCTTTCAACTCCCTGTCCATGAATGGTGAGTTGTAAGATTTACTTTGTGTATGCTGCCTGTTCAAAACACTCACTTCATTTCGTACGAACAGGGTAAGTTCCGCATCTGCACCCTCATCAATCTTAGTTGCGGGTAAGTTAAAAATATTACGGGCATTCAATGAAAATAATTTTGCGATATGTTCATTGGTCAGCTCGGGCAGCAGATGGCTTACAACAGCGAAACTGGTTTCCAGCCCGGTCATCCCATTCCTGGCATATTCAAACTCACAATGTTTGTTATCCCAATCGTAGGGGAAATGATGGGAGGCGATGCAATCAACGGTTCCATCGCATACGGCTTCACGCAGGGCCATCATATCATTGCGGCTTCTCAGCGGTGGATTTACTTTCAGGTTGGTATCGTATTCTGTCAGATCCTCGTCGCAGAAATATAGATGGTAAGGTGTTACGCTGCAGCTAATCTTGAGACCTTCCGTTTTGGCTAACCGTATGAGCTGCATACTTTTTTCTGTAGACACTCCGGTGAGATGCAAGGCAGAACCGGCATAACGAACCAGGTCAATATCCCTTTTGATGATCACTTCTTCTGCAAGCGAAGGAATGCCTGGCAGTCCCAGCCTGGTTGATATGATCCCCTCATTCATTAATCCGCCTGTACCTATGCTTTTGTCGATGGGTACCTGTATCAGTACGCCATCAAATGCTTTCACATATTGCAGCGCTTTCAATAGTATGCCCGGTGATTGAACAGGATGTATCCCGTCTGAAAAAGCCACCGCACCGCTGTTACGCATATCATACATTTCAGCCAGCTCTTTTCCCTCGGTTCCTTTGGTGATGGCGCCTAGCGGATGAATGTTAACGGCTAAACATACCGATTGGCGCGAAATGTATTCTACCTGTGTTTTGTTTTCTACGATGGGTTTGGTATTGGGTACCACGAAAACATGGGTGAAACCACCGGCAGCAGCGGCAGCCGCCCCTGTTTCCAGGGTTTCCCGGTATTCATAGCCCGGGTC
>JANPIE010000057.1:0-17932 GCA_031424835.1 Chitinophagaceae bacterium | reverse complement strand
TTTAACAAACGCAGGCCCCCGTGTAACCAATGCAGCAACAGTGCAATACTTATTGAAAACGGAACAAGGAATAACAGGATTAACGCCTTCTCACTTTAGCCTGTTAACGAAGGGATTGAGTGGTGCAACAATTACGTCTGTGAGCGGCCAGGGCATAAATTTAACCATCACCATTAATACCGGCTCAGGCAACGGAACCCTTGCCGTAAAGATGTTGCATGACAGCGGGCTGTCACTACCGGTAAGTAATCTGGGTTTGATTTCCTCTCTATACAGAATTGACAAATCTCCACCAGTGATTTATGATTTATCCATTCCTGACAAAACCATGAAAATCGGCGATACGGTGCCTGTTACGGTTTACATGAATGCCGATACAGACACGTATAAGCTAACCACCGGAAAGATCAATAATTTGCCGCTTACACAATGGAACAAAATAAACGATAGCCTCTACTCCGCGAGATTTGTTATTACAAACGGCGCCGCAGATGTTGCAGCCGACAAAAACATTTTAGTAAGTCTTATTGTAACCGACTCAGCAGGCAACAGCAACATTGCATACCAGCAACCGATTTCACAAAACGCAGACGCAATAGATGCCAATAAACCATTTATTAGCTCCCTGGTATTGCCTCCTGAAAAACTATATAAAGCCGGGGATACACTTACCTTTATTTTTCTCTTCAATGAAAAAATTTCTATAACCCATACCGGGATAACCGCGGGTTTTTCCATAACGATTGGTTCACGCACAAAATTTGTCGCTCACTATGCGGGTAACGGTTCGGATAGTTTATTGTTCCGCTATTTGATTCCTGCAGGTGAGTCTGATAAAGACGGCATACGACTCAACAGCCCGCTGGGGATTCTTAATGGCGAAATAAAAGATCTGGCAGGTAATATGGCATCCCTGTCTTTCAGCGTACCATCCACCAAAAATATTTTAGTAGATGGCGTGGCTCCTGTTGTGAGCAGTGTTACAGTGCCACCATCAGCGGTTTACCGCACCGGCAACCTGCTTGATTTTATTATCAACTATTCTAAAAAAGTATTGGTCCATGAAGGCGTTCCTATGCCAACACTAAACATTATCATGGGCACAATGATCAGGCAAGCCAGCTATACCAGCGGATCAGGAAGCAATGCCTTACTGTTCCGGTACTTGGTGGAAGCAGAGGATATGGACAAAGACGGGATCAAAATTTTGTCGCCTTTTGTCACCGGAAATTCGACCATACTTGATGAAGCAGGCAACCAGGCGTCATTGCAGCTAAACAATATCGGCGCGCTTTCCAATGTTTTGGTGAATCCACCCACGGCCATGGCAACCGGTGTGTCGGCGCCAAGTGATAGTCTCTATAAAACAGCCGACTCGCTTTTGTTCAGCGTGAATTTCAACGAACCTGTTTTTGTAAATACCGCAGGGGGTATACCCTCTCTAAAATTTACCTGCGGCAATTCAGTGAAACAGGCATTTTATAGCGGCGGCACGGGAACTATATCGTTATCCTTTGTGTATGCTGTACAAAATGCCGACCTCGACAGCAATGGCATACAGCTCAATGCAACCCTGGCGCTGAACAATGGCACATTGAAAGATGAAAGGGGAAATAATGTACCGCTCACCCTGCACAACCTCCCCGATACGCGTAATATTTTAATTGATGCTGTGCTACCAATAGTGAAAGCCGTTAGTACGCCCGCAAAAAATACCTACCGTGAATCTGACGTGCTGGAATACATGGTATATTTCACAGAACCGGTACTGTTGACAAAATTCAATGATGCACCGTACATCAAACTACAGATCGGAAATATTACCCGTAACCTGGCGTATCACTCCGGCTCAGGATCATCCGCATGGCTGTTTCGCTACAAAGTTCAAAAAGGCGATCTGGATAAGAATGGCATCCGCCTCGACACTATGCTGATCACAACCGGCAACATTATCAGAGACAAAGCGGGAAATGAGGCAATGCTTACCTTGAAAAATATCGGTGCGCAATCCGGCATAAAAATAGACGCGGTTGCGCCTTCATTTCTAACCAACATTGCCAGGTTGCTTCTCTGTGAAAATGCCATCAATATTAATCTCTCAGATGAGTTGGCGGTTTCCGATGCAGAGGATGAAGAGACACTAAGCTGGCAGCTAAGCCGGCCACCGATGTATGGTACCATATCAAATGCCGTAACATCAGCCAGCGCAAATGGCCATGTCATTCGTCCGGGTACCATTTTATACACGCCAGGGGGTGGTTATTCCGGTTTGGATTCATTACTGTTTACGGTAACAGATGGCAGTTATTCCGATAGCAAAACGCTCTATCTGCATATACAGCCTGCACTAAAAAATAACCGCATTACTTCAACAAACGCAGTATGCATAAACAGTATACCCCTCCCTGTCACAGGTAGTATACCATCGGGTGGAGACGGCTCCTACCGGATGACCTGGGAAGTTTCCGTGGCGGGAGATTCAAGCGGTTTCAGCAAGGCCACGGGTACAAATTCATCCACGCAATATGCGCCCGGCCGTCTCACAACCACAACATGGTTCAGGAGAAAGGTAGAATCCGGGATGTGCATCGATATTTCGGCCGCTACCAAAATTTCTGTGTTGACAAATGGTTACTGGACAGGCAATTTTGATTCTGACTGGAACAACCCAAATAACTGGTGCAACAACCATGTACCTGACACGGCAACGGATGTTTACATCCATGCAAACCAGCCATTCAACCCAAAGATCAAAGACTCAGCCAGTTGTTACAATATGTATTTGGCAACGGGAGCAGCGCTCACCATCAACGGTACACTACGCATCAAAGGGAACATTAGAAATACAGGTGGCATGATGGACGCATCGCATGGCAGCCTGCTCTTTATGGGGAATGCTGCGCAGTCAATACCACCGCGCACACTGCGCAACGGTGCATTACAAAACCTGTTTGTAAATAATCCCGCGGGACTATCCTTAACAGAAAAAACATTTGTCGCCGGAACGGTTAAACTGCATACGGGAATATTGACCACAAACAATTACCTGCATCTTACCCGAACGGGCAGCATTGGGGGATCTGCCATAGCTACAGCTGTTATTGGTAAGATTACCATGGACCATTTAATTCCGGTAAACCGCAACGGTTTTTATCAGCTCGGCCATCCTTTTACCCACAGTGTAGGACTGGATATGATCAGCGACAGTGTAAGCATCAGCGGTTCGGGAGGCCCGTTAAATGGCTTTACAAAAACAGCAACCGATCAACCGTCAGCATTTCGGTTTGAGCCCCAGCTCGCAAATGATTCATCTGGTATAGAATCGGGATGGCTTCCGTTTACGCATACGGATGGCCAATTCGAAAATGCATGGAAACCCTTCAGCGGCATTCGTCTTCTGTTAAAAGTGAACGACACTTTACAAGGTAAAAAAGATGCAACACTGCATTTTTTTGGACACCCAAATACGGGCCAGCAGGAAATTACCTGGCCAAAAAATGCCCGACCATTTTATGCGGTCATGGGCAATCCATATCCCTCCCCTGTAGACGTCTCACTGATAACACGTGGAACAGGAATAGGAATGCATTACTGGATATGGCAACCCGCGCAAGGCCTTGCGGGCGGCTATACCAGTATGCCTTTTACGCAGCCTTATGTTTTGCCTGCTTTCGGATCCATTATTTTGCGCCTGAACGGCGATACCGGCAATACAGTTACGTTTACTGAAAATTGCAAGACCACAGAAAAACCTGTTCCCCTACCGGTAACTGTGGCGGATGATCGTTACATGGTGGAGCTGCAACTGGAAAGCGACAGTATTTTCTGGGACAGGTTACTCATTTTTGCCGTTGACAGTGCACGAGTATTCTTCGATAAACTGGACGCAGAAAAATTCAGGAATGACAGCGTCAATTTTTACAGCATCAGCCGCGACCAGAAGATGCTGTCGATAGATGCCAGGCCACTCAACAATACTTCAAACCTGCCGCTGGGCCTGCAGACAAAATTGCAAAGATCGTTCAGGATACGGGTGGTCAAAGCCACATTGCCCACAACAAATACCTTACAGCTCCACGACAGGTACCTTAACAAATGGACCCCACTTGCTACAGACAGTATCTATAGTTTCGAAACAACAGCAGATACGGCTAGCTCGGGCAACCAGCGTTTTGTCATTAGCACACCACAAAAAATCATCACAACGCTACCATCGGGTCCAAAAATTCATATGCAACTTATGCCTGTACCGGCAAGGGATAAAATGTTGGTCACTTTTGCTACAAGTGACAAAGGCAATACATCGATAAGCATATTAACGCAGAATGGTACGCTGGTAAAACAATTTCATCTTGGCATAAAAAAAGAGGGACAGGCTCTACTACCACTGGATATGCTGGTTCCAGGTATTTATCTTGTGGAAATCCGGTCAGACGATCGTGTATCCGCACAAAAATTTATCAAACAATAGGTATAAAAAAAACGCGAAGACATACTCCGCGTTTTTTTATAATGGTATACTGCAAAAATTTTATACGCTTACCATCCAGCCATGCGTATCATCTGCTTCACCGGAACGGATGGCATTCAACCTTTTTTTCAATGTTGAAGCAATGTCGGAATGCTCGGTATCAAAATACATTACATAGTCTTTATACTTCAGTTCTTTGATCATAGAAATCGTTGCCGCAGTACCGGTTCCGAACACTTCACGCAACTGACCAGACTTATGCAGGTCAATCAGTTCATCAATGGTGATTTTTCGTTCTTCCAGTTCCAGGCCCATTTCCTTCAATACAACCATGGCGCTGTCACGCGTTACCCCGGCAAGTATGGTACCGTCTTCCAGCGAAGGAGTGATGGCCTTGTTGCCAACAATAAAAAATACATTCATCGTACCTACTTCCTGCAGGTACTTGTGTTCAAAGGCATCGGTCCATAAAACCTGGTCGTATCCCTGCTTTTTAGCCAGTGCGGTTGCCAGCATACTGGCCCCATAGTTTCCGGCATTTTTTGAAAAGCCAACGCCGCCCGGTGCCGCACGGGTATATTTTTCTTCCACATAGATCTTCATGGGAGTGGAATAATAGGGGCCCGTAGGACTCAAAACAATTAAAAATTTATAGCTATCTGACGGCTTTACGCCAATCAGGCTATCTGAAGCGAACATAAAGGGCCTTATATACAGTGAATGATCCGGTAATGCGGGTACCCAGTTTTTATCAAGGTTTATCAGCATGCGCATTCCCTCCATAAAGATCTCTTCGGGAACCACGGGCATGAACATACGCTCCGCCGAAATATTAAAACGTTTAAAATTATCAGCGGGTCGAAAAACAGATACATTACCCTCTGCATCTTTATAGGCTTTGATCCCTTCAAAAATCGCCTGGCCGTAATGCAACACGGCTGCCGAAGGTTCCATCAGCAGGGGCTGGTAGGGTTTGATCTCCACATTTTTCCATTCGCCGTTTTCATAATCGGCTTCCAGCATATGGTCAGTAAAGAACCGGCCAAAAGGAAGGTTCTCCAATCTGAGTTCGTTCAGTTTACTGGTCTCAACTTTTGTAATGTTTATGTCCAACGCTCCTACCATAGTTTTATATTTGACGCAAATAAACGAAAAAAACGAAAACTAACAGTCGTTAATATTTACGCCCGGTTATGAATAAAGAAAAAATACAATTACCAGGGTTCCTCCTGGCCGATCTGTACAAACAGAACCTGGTTATTATAGACGGCGAGCAGAAGTTAGCAGAGGGCAAAGAAACCGCCGAACGGCAATGGTTTCTGGGAAGCAATTTACAAAAAATTACGCTTATGGTTAATGAAAAAGAGGCGGTTTATTTGCCGGATGAGTCGCTGCAATTCCTCTCGAATATACTGGGGGCATGCAAATTAAACCTGGGCGACGTGGCCATCGTGAACCATCACAATGACCCGGTTGACTATTCCTTTCTGAAAGAAAAACTATCCCCCAAATTTCTGATTCTATTTGGCGTAGCGGCAAAACAGGTGCGGCTGCCATTTACCATGCCTGATTACCAGGTACAGCAACATGATAACTGCGGGTTTCTGTTTGCGCCCCCCTTAAGTGCCATGCTTGGCGATAGCGAAAAGGCAAAGCTCGAAAAAAGCAAATTATGGCTATGCCTGAAAAAAATGTTCAATATTTAACCGGCCATTAGAAAAGAAACAACCAGATAACCTTCATGAAATCAGACCTGATCTTTGCAAGCAACAACCAGCACAAGATAGAAGAGGTGCGCCATGTGATAGGCAACCTGTTTCATATCATCACCCTGAAAGAAGCGGGAATAGATATAGATATTCCTGAACCACATGATACGCTCGAAGCCAATGCAACAGAAAAATCGCAGACCATCTACCGGCTAACCGGGAAAGACTGTTTCAGCGAGGACACGGGGTTGGAAACGGAGGCACTTAACGGCGAACCTGGTGTAAAAAGTGCCCGATATGCAGGGGATGACAGGGATTTTCAAAAGAACATTGACAAACTGATAAAAAAGCTGGAGGGAAAAGACAACCGCAGAGCGCGTTTCAGGGCAGTGATTTCACTGATCTTATCAGGCCAAGAATACCATTTTGAAGGTATCTGTCAGGGACGTATCAGCACAGAGCAGAAAGGACGGGAAGGCTTTGGATACGACCCTGTTTTCATACCCGAAGGGGCCGACAAAAGTTTTGCAGAGATGAGCATGGCGGAAAAGAACCTGTATAATCACCGGCAGAAAGCAATGACCAAACTGATCCATTTTTTAAACCAGCAAACTGCATGAACCGCATCAGGATAGCATTGCCCGCAAACTTTTATTTTTCAACTACGGTCACGATACGCATCACCGACCTGAACTACGGAGGGCATGTTGGCAATGACAGTTTTCTTTCCCTTATACACGAGGCACGCCAGCAGTTTCTCGGATCGCACGGGTACAAAGAATTATCAATAGAAGGAATTGGGCTTATTATGACCGATGCATCAGTCGAATTTAAACGTGAATTGAATTACGGCGATATGCTGAAGATTTCAGTAGCGGCCACTGATTTTGACAAACTCGGGTTCGATATTTATTACAAGCTTGAAGTTGTTAACGGTGAAGAACTGATCCTTGCCGGCAAAGCAAAAACAGGTATGCTTTGTTTTAATTATGCTGAGAAAAAAAGAACTGAGATCCCTCAAGGCGTAAAAGAAAAATTAGGGTATGGAAAACTGTGAGAAATAAACGCAGAATTATGCGTGTAAATGATTAAGTCTCAAAAAAATGGAACGAACCTGGGTCTGCTAACTTTTAGTATTCCATATCCGCCAGCTCTCTTCTGCCTGCAATATCAGCATCTCGTACCCATTCTGCGTGGTAGCTCCGCGGGCTTTCCCCTTCACCAAAAACTGCGTTTCCGCCGGATTGTAAGTAAGATCATATAAATGATGCCCAGGGGTCAGGAACTCGTAAGGGATATTCGGATACTCCGCTACGTTGGGGTATGTTCCGATCGGCGTTGTATTAATGATCAAAGGGTGTTCCTCCATAAGCTGCGCATTCAGCCCATCATAACTGATCGCCTGATCACCCGCCGTCCTTGAAACGTATTGAAACGGGATATGCAGCTTCTCTAAAACAAACACTACTGCGGCAGAAGCGCCGCCAGTGCCGAGTACCAGCGCTTTGGTATGGTTGGCACGAAGAAAAGGTAACAGGGAAAGTTCAAACCCCACCACATCGGTGTTATGTCCTGTAAGCATTCCGTCCCGGATATCTATGCAGTTACAGGCTCCCATCACTTTTACACCATCAGAAGAATGGGTTAAAAAAGGCAATACCTGTTTCTTATAGGGAATGGTAACATTCAATCCGCGAAGACCAATCTTCTGTAAAATGCTTCTAAGTTCATCGATCGCTTCAATAGAATAATTCTCATACACAGAATCCGCAATAGCTTCCCGGGCAAACTTTTCCGTAAAATATTTTTGCGAGAAAGAGTGTGTGAGTGGGTACCCTATCAGCCCAAATCGGCGCATTGGCTATTTTTTATTCAGGAACAGGTCGAAGGTATCACCCCGCAGGCCAATACGCATCGCTTCCAGGGGTATTACTTCGTTAGGCGCAATATTTCCAAGGTTAACATTACAACCGATCAGTTCCAGGAAGTATAGTTGCTGCGCTTTCTGCGGCGCTTCCCATATGATTTTTTCTTCCGGAATCTGCGTAAGTATCTCCTGCACCAGGCCTTCTCTTACCTCACCGCTTCCGCGGTAGATACCCACATTACCCGCCTCTCTCGCCTCGGCAATCACGTAAGATGAGCCCGCTTCAAGCTCAGCACGCATCAGTTCAATCCACTTGTATGGTGGAATGATATGCGCCGCATCTTTACTGCCTACCTCACTTAATACGGTGGCATGCTGGGTTAATTTTTCGATGTAGCCGCATTTTTCTGCATGGGGTATGCTCACGGAACCATCACTCACTTCCACATAGCTGATTCCATAATCCTTGCACATCGCTATATAGTCATCAAACTGGTTGCGTATCAGGAACGCTTCAAACAATGTTCCGCCAAAATAAATTGGCACATTGTAGGAATGATATACATCTATTTTTTCGCGGAGATTCGGCGTGACAAAGGAAGTTCCAAAACCAAGTTTAACGATATCCGTATGCGGACCACATACACTCATAAAATCATGAACCTCGTTAATGCTGAGTCCCTTATCCATTACCATGGTCAATCCTGCTGCCCTGGGTTGGCTTGTCCGTACAGGTATGTTAGTCAGGTTAAAATTCATAGCGGGCTGTTCTTTTTGTATCGCGGCAAAAATAGGATAATCGGTTGACTTGTAATGTCTAACCTTTGCAGTAAAAAAAGTATATCGTCAGATCTTCTTTCCTTTCTTATACCGTGCTAAAATGTCAACCACCTGGTTATTCTGAAGGATAGACGGGTTGAGTTCTACAAATTTTTTCAATAGCCTCGGCGCTTTCTCCATAGCCTGCTCCAGTTTCAGCAAAGCCTCTTTGGTTTTACCCGATGCAAATAACGCAGTACTGTAATAAAACAGGAACACGGGTTTGCCATCAGTAGCTTTCATGGCCGCTGTGCATTGCTCCATAGCTTCTTCATAAAAAGTGGCTTTCAGCAGGCAACGGATAAGCGCCTCCCATCCGGCAACATTTTTAGGTTTGTGCCGTACCACCATACCAAAATACTGGATGGCATCTTTGAACTGGTTCAGGTGCATTTTACATTCACCCATAGCCAGATTGTATTCAGTAACGGTGCGGTGAATACGCATGGCATTCTCCAGTTGCTTAATGGCGCTTGGCCATTGCTCCTCCAGCATATAGGTAACTGCGATCTTATAATGCAGTTTGCTGTCATCAGGATTCAGGTGTACCGCTTTTTTATAATGGAACCTTGCCTGGCCGTAATTTTCCATACGGTGGTAGCAATGTCCTATGGCTTCATAGATCACATCTTCCGGCCGCGTTAGCTCCAGTACTTTTTCCAATACTTCTATGGCCTCTTTGTATTTCCGCAAACGGAGATATGCATCGCCCATATTGCGGTAGGCATAGTCGAATTTTTCATCAATGGCCACTGCATATTGATACGCATCGATCGCTTTCTCGTAGAGTTTTAAACCCTGGTAGGCTGCCGCAAGGTTAAACCAGGCCAGCTCGCTGAAAGGAAAATCATCAATGATCTGCTGGTGCAGACGGATACTTTCTTCATTACGACCCGTGAAATCCGTCCAGAAACATATTTTGTACAAAGCCTCTTCATTGTTGGGCTCTTCCTGCAGTATCAGTTTTAAACAGTCGAATACTTTGTCGAATTCCTCATAATCGTCATAAACATCTGCCAGTTCAAATAAGAGGTCCAGCCTTTCTTCCCCTTCAAACAATTGCAGGGCCGCCTAAGCAGTTCTACTGCTTTGGCCTGCTGGTCGAGGGCCAGGTAGGCATCGGTTTTCAGAATATACAGGTTCAGGTCGCTGCTATCATACAATTCGGCGGCTTCCAGGATGTCCAGGGCCTCCTTGTACTTGCGGGTGGCCAGTAACAGGTCGGCCTTTTTGATCATTAACTGGGATGAATAGGGAAATTGGGACAGCCCGATTTCAGCCGCTTCCAGGGCCTCTGGAAGATCGTCTTTTTCGTCAAAATGATCTATAATGCGCTCAAAATCATCTTCTTCGAGAAAAGAATGTTTCCTGCCATTTTTCAGGTTCTGGTACTGCCTGAGTAGTTCTTTTAGCTCTTCGCGATCCTCGCGATATTGATTCTCTCGCATTTGGCTATCGGTTTACCTAATTTAGGTCAAAAAACCAGCTTTTTTTTGAATGTGTGTAACTTTTCTGATTTAGTTAACGTCTGGTTAAGAAAATCAGAATTGTGTATTATTTAGGAAAGTCCTACATTTGTTATAGCATGAAGCTACATCCATACATACAAAAAGCCCTGATTATTGCCATCCTCGTGATGGGAATGCAGGTGGTGTATGCGGCGTTTTCATTCACGGGCCTTTCCGGTGAAAAAGCAAAAAGCAAATATTCTTTGCGAAACCTGAGTGCACTTTCGCACAAAGGCTTATCATTTAGTTCACTCCGCTCAAGCCTGCAGTACAAAGGCATGCAGCAACCCGTAACTTCAAAAGAAACCGTATCAGGCCTGGAAATCAGCTCTACACTTCGCTATGATAACGGCAATACCACTTATATTCTGCCTTATAAGTTCAAGGTTAAGACGTCTAAATTCAAGACGCCTGCTGCACAGCATTAATTCAGTAAACGATACCCGCTGGTAGGAACATCAAAACGCGAAGCCTGTACAGGACTGAGGTTTATTTTGGTGGCCGTATATTTTATCTTGCGCCCTTCTGCTTCCTGCGATTCGTATTCAAGCACAAATCCCGGCACATCCCTGAACTGGTACTCAAACTCCTTAACTGACGGGACAATGTTTGTAGCATAAAACAAAGTATAGCTGCTGCCATCTTTTAATTGCATCACCGCCTTTTTACATTCATATCCAAGTATCGTTTTTGTTTCGGTACCCGAATAGGAAAATACTATACCCTCGTATCGCTTATTCTCTGCAATCCATTTGGGGTTATCTAGCCTGGTCATGAATTTGTTGCTCCCGAATTCTCTCAGTATTACTGCCTGCCCAGAACTTTTATTGTATAAAACCGATTGCTTAAACGTGGGACTCACCAGGTCCGTTCTGCTGTCATTGCCTTTGATATACACTGTTTTGGTTGTGGCTTTCAGCGATTCAATTACCTCTTTATTGGCTGTGTTGTCTTCCTCTGCGGCAATAGAATAAGTAACCGCACATTCCGCCACCGTCCTAAGCTGCGCAGTTACCTCAGCACCTAGAGCAAAAATGGACAACAGCACTATGATGGCCTTCTTCATAACTTAGTTTTTAATACACTACAAGTTAGTTAAATCCGGGGAAGGTGGGTGAGGGTTGGTTAAAAGGGGTAAAAAAGTTAACAGGCGTTAAAGTGGTATTGATTTTTTCCAATTGAACGTCTTTAACCTTTTTAATCCATTTACCCTTTCCCACTAACTTTATTAACTCCTTTAACTATTATAACCCCATCGCTATTTCTTATTCTGCGTTTTATTTTTCATTTCCTGCAGTTTTTTCTGGCTCTCCATCATCCCTTCATATCGCTCCTGCCACTTACTTTTGGTTTTGGGTGTTTTTCGTTTCAATTCAATTTTGGCCAGTATCTTATCATGATCAATAATATAATTCTGTATCACAAACTGCAGCGCAAGGGTAATGATATTTGACACAGTATAATACCAGGTAAGTGCCGACGGAAGTTTGTTGAATATGAACAACAACATGAATGGAAAAATATAAGGCATATATTTCAACATAGGGTTATCCTGTGTTGGCGTCATACTCATATTGTAGATAGAGATCAAAAAGCTGGTTACCACTGCCGTTATTGTAAACAAACTTATATGATCCCCATAAGCGGGAATATTGAATGGCAGCGTGGCTATTGAATCATAAGCCGAGAGATCCTGGCTCCATAAAAATGCCTGTCCCCGCAGTTGTATATTGGAATTAAAAAAACTGTACAATGCAAAGAATATGGGAATCTGCAATAATGCCGGGATACATCCGCCAAGCGGGTTTACGCCCGCCTCACGAAACAATTTCATCTGCTCCATGGCAAAGCCCTGCTGGTCAGTACCGAATTTCTTTTTCAAGGTATCCAGTTCAGGACGCAGCACTTTCATCTTGGCACCACTGAGGTAACTGGTATAGGTAAGCGGGGCCGTTACCAAACGGATAAACAGCGTAAGCAGCAATACCACCCAGCCATAATTGGTCACAAACTTCGCAAAGAAATCGAACACATTTTTAATGATGTATTTATTGATCGGCCTTACAAATGAATACATATCCCTTCCCAGGTTAACGATCTTATCCATTTCCGGTGCCTGTTTGCTAAGGATATTGTAGTCATTGGGACCATAAAACAACTGCATGGGTACACCCACTGATGCCGCAACCGGAACTTTCATTTGTAAAGAAGCCTCGGCCGTGGCAAGCACATGGCTTGAATCGGTTCTGCGCGCCCACTGAACCTGCCCGCCGTTGAAACTGTTCTTGGCTACCACGGTCATATTAAAGAACTGCTGCACCACGCTCAGCCACTGCACCGGTTTTTCGAATTTGTGTTCTGTATTAGACGAGATATAATCAAAATCATTTCCTTCAGAGAAGCCTATATTGGAAACCTGTCTTTCATAATCCACGATCTTTTCCTGCTGGTGCAATTCGTTGTGCCATTGAAAATTCATTGCGCCCTGGCTCAGTAATTTGTCGGCACCTGTAAGGAGGATGTTCCAGTCCATCATATAATCATAAGGCCTGATAACATACTGGTGCGTAATACTCTGACCGTTGGCGGCCGTAAGTGTAAAATTGATGGTCTGGCTGCTGTCAGTATTGGTTGCCGGCTGTGAGGCGGTAAAAAACAGGTTGGCGGTAGAAGCAGACTGGTTAGCGGATGTATTTACCTGGTAACCTATCTGGTTATTCACTGCCAGCAATACCTTGCTGCCGCTGGCTGTGGGATAATTTTTCAACTCCACGCTTTTTACCTGGGCGCCTTTGTTGGTGAATGAAACTTTCATCACCTTATTCTCAATTACCACCAATTGCTCAGATCCAATGCCGGCGGCGGAAAAATCCCCGGCTGCTGATAGCCGAACGGCAGAATCTCTTTTCAGTGAGTCTACTTTTGCCGTAACCGTATCGATGGGTTTGCGGTTAGCTGCGGTAACGCGGTCTATCGAATCCTTTTGCTTTTGCTGAAATGCAGCCAGCTCATGCTGCTGTTTATTGTTATACCAGAAATACACAAAAAATAAAACGCCCAGCAACACGAAACCAATGACCGTATTCTTATCCTTCATACAAGATTTTATTGAGCCGCAAAGGTAATATTTGGAACCTAGATTGGGCGCGCCAAGTTCGGAAGCCGTTAAAATAGCCATAAATCAGGCTTTTGGAAGAGAAATCAGCTTTTTTCATCGTTACTTTATACTTCCCCGCTTCAACCAGCAGTCTATTCCCGACTTGTACCAGCTTACCGCTATTTAAAAAACCTTGTTATGCAGGAAACTACACCCATTTCCCAAAGGGAAACTTATGTGCCCAGTGGCTGGACCCGCTTTCTCTGGTGGCTTTCCACCGCTGAAAAAGAGCTACTCAATGATTGCGTAATAGACCGTAACCGATATGCCATTGTGGGTATGACCGTACTCGGCACCTGGGCCTTTGCCACACTGGCATGGACCTATTTCTTCACCACAGTGACCGGCAGTACGCTTATGGCCGTTTTGCTGGGGCTTTTTATGGGTGGCATTATCCTTACCATAGACCGGGCATTGATCAAAGGCATCAACCGGGCCAATAAAACCCGTATTGTGCCCCTACTGTTCCGGGGTGCGATGGCCATGACGATTGGCCTGTTCATGGCGCAGCCGGCATTGCTATACCTGTTCGATAAGGAGATTCATGTGCAGGTTTCCATGGACAATGAATTACGCAAAAAACAGAAGCTGCAGCAGCAGGATTCTGTATATGCAGTAGAACGTACAACCCTCGCTAAAAGAAAGGCGGACCTTCAAAAACAACTGGCTGGAAGATATGACCAGGTGTCCGATGCACGTGGTGCATTCATAGCCGAAACCGATGGAACAGGGGGAAGCAAAAAAATTGGACTGAAAGATATTGCCCAGGCAAAACAAAGAGAATATGAAAAACTGGATGCCGACTATAGGTTTTTGGAAAACGACCTGCGCCCTCAGTTACGAAGTACCGACAGTGCACTCGTGGCCATTGATGCATCTATACAAAAAGAACAGAAAGCTTTTGAAAGTTTATTGAATGACGGATTCATAACCCGCATCGAAGCATTGAACAACCTTGTAAGCGACAATAACGCGGTGGCGTACCGTTACTATTTGCTTGTTGCCATTTTTCTACTCATTGAACTTATGCCCGTTATCTCAAAAATGCTGCTGCCCGAGGGCAGTTACGAGGAAAAAGTACTGCTGCGCGAACGCATCGAAAAAGACCTTACGCGCAGCAACCATGAACGCGAACTGGCGCTGAAGGAATTGTACAACCAGACCGCCCATGAACAGGATGCAGTTTTTATCAAAGAATTTTTTACCGGCGCCGAATCCGAGCGCCGCGAAAAAATGAATGAGCGTTTAAAAATATGGAAAGATGAGAAGAATGCGAGCTTTGATGGAATGTGGGATGATCTGAAGAAGGATATGCTGACGAAACAGGAGAATTGAATATCGAATGTTGAAAAAAAAATAGCCACAGATTTCACAGATGGACACAGATTTAATCTGCTAATCTGTGAAATCTGTGGCAAAAAAAATTAAATCAACGCATCCTGTAAAGGCGCCGTCTTGAAGGAACTCTTTTTATCGTTGTACTTTTTAGCCGCATCAATAAAGCTTACAAACAAAGGTGCGGGTCTTTCCACTGTACTCTTTAATTCAGGGTGATATTGAACGCCAATGAAGAATGGATGCGAGGGAATTTCCATGATCTCCACCAAACCGGTTTCGGGGTTTCGGCCGCTGGCGATCATTCCATTTTTTTCAAACTGGTCAAGGTAAATATCATTGAACTCGTAGCGGTGGCGGTGCCTTTCGCTGATCACTGTTTCGCCGTAAATCTTCTGCGCCAGGCTTCCTTCCTTGATCTCGCATGGATAAGTTCCCAAACGCATAGTACCACCCATCATCTTGATCTTCTTCTGCTCTTCCATCATATTGATCACCGCATTGGAAGTAGAATTATCCATTTCTGTGGAATGTGCATCACGCAGGTCCAGGATATTGCGTGCAAATTCAATAACGGCCATTTGCATACCAAGGCATATACCGAAAAACGGCAACCCTTTCTCACGCGCATACTGTACCGCAACGATCTTACCTTCAATTCCACGGTGACCAAAGCCCGGGGCCACCAGTAAGCCATCAAGCCCTTCCAGTTTTTCTCCCACATTTTCTTTGGTAATAAATTCACTATGCACATTCACCACCTGCACTTTTACTTCATTCATTGCGCCGGCATGGATAAAACTCTCAAGGATCGATTTATAGGCATCCTGAAGTTCAATGTATTTACCAATCAGGCCAACCGTTACTTTACTTCGCGGGTATTTCAATTTATCAAGGAAACCAATCCACTTGTCAAGTGCGGGCTCAGGTAAATTTTTAAGGTTCAGCTTCTGCATACAGATCACATCCAGTTTTTCGCGTAACATGAGCAAAGGCACTTCGTAAATAGTAGAAGCGTCCATCGCCTCAATAACAGCTTCTGGTTTTACATTACAGAAAAGGCCGATCTTTCTTTTGATATCGTTATTCAACGGTTCTTCGGTACGGCACACGATAATATCAGGATGCACGCCTGTTTCACTCAGCATTTTCACACTGTGCTGCGTTGGTTTGGTTTTTAGTTCCTTGGCAGCTTTCAGGTAAGGTATCAATGTAAGGTGAACCACCATCACATCTTCCTCCGGAAGCTCCCATTGCAACTGGCGCACTGCTTCAATGAAGGGAAGACTTTCAATATCACCCACGGTACCACCTATTTCTGTAAGAATTACATCGTAATTGTCTTTCTCACCCAATAACAACATTCTCCGCTTGATCTCATCTGTAATGTGTGGAACCACCTGCACCGTTTTACCCAGGAAATCACCTGCTCTTTCCTTGTTGATCACTGTCTGGTAAATACGCCCCGTGGTAACATTGTTGGCCTGCGAAGTATAAATGCCGAGGAATCTTTCATAGTGGCCCAGGTCAAGATCTGTCTCCGCACCATCTTCTGTTACATAGCATTCACCGTGCTCGTACGGGTTAAGCGTACCGGGATCCACATTGATATAGGGATCGAATTTCTGAATGGTCACACGCAGGCCCCTTGCCTGTAATAATTTGGCAAGCGAAGCGGCGATGATTCCCTTTCCTAAACTGCTTGTCACACCACCGGTAACAAAAATAAACTTGGCCATACGATTTGATTATAGTTGTTCTGTTGATTAAGTTGATAATTTGACTTGATGTTTTATTACCCGGCTTTCGCTCATTTCCCTGCTTCGTTGCGTTTGTCCACCGCCAGGTGGATCGCCCACTTCAGCGCCAACGCTTGACGGAACAAAAAAAATGCCCCAAGCAAAACTTGCTCATGACTTACTACGAAAAATTATGACCTTGGAAAAATGTGTTGAGAAATTCTCAGAGGTCGTACAAACCTACAGTAAAAAATCTGACTAAAAAAAATCATCCCGCGTTGAGAAATCTTTGATAAGTGAGGAGTGTTAATTGGTGGTGCACATCTTTAAAAAGCTATGTTTTGAAAATATTATAACCTATTGATTATTAGATGATTGTAAAAATATGTAGTGCACGTGCATGGGAGGCAGAGGCACAGTTTTTCAACACTGAGAGCACGGAGATCCGCAGAGTACACGGAGACTCGCTGTGAACGCTGTGGATCTCCGTGCTCTGTGTTAAAAAAAAGCGTTTGCATTAAAGCGTTACATGTCATTCACAATCTTTTTATAACTGGTAATGATGCCTTTAATGAGCGAGGAACTAAAGCCCTGGTGCTCCATCTCATTCAAACCAGCAATAGTGCAACCTTTAGGTGTGGTCACTTTATCTATCTCCTGTTCCGGATGGGTATTCTTTTTCAGCAAAAGTTCCGCAGCACCCTTAACCGTTTGCGCGGCGATCAATGAGGCAGTGGCGGCACTAAAACCGATCTCGATACCTCCCTGGATATTTGCGC
Organism: Chitinophagaceae bacterium; assembly: GCA_031424835.1. Taxonomy (GTDB): domain Bacteria; phylum Bacteroidota; class Bacteroidia; order Chitinophagales; family Chitinophagaceae; genus Sediminibacterium. The sequence continues at coordinate 548 of JANPIE010000057.1, read as the reverse complement.
GGATATAGCGCATGGCGTAGGCGGTTCCGCAGGCACCAAGGACCGTTGCGGCATCCATCAGCTTTTCTTCTATAAAAACAGACCGGCCCAACTGGTCAAACAAACTGCTGGTATATTTTACCTGTTCATTGTTGGCATTCTCTGCGCAGATACAGGTCATACTTTCCTGGATAGCAATGGCCGTATTGGGCATGGCGCGGAAAATGGGCAACTGATCGCCTACTATTTCCTGGATATCCTTTATCCAGACGCCTGTTACCACGCTTACCAGCACATGCTTTTTTACATCAAGATATGGCTGTATACCCGCCAGCACTTCCTTTACCTGGAATGGTTTTACCGCTAACACGATCCAATCGGCATCTTTTACCGCTTCAATATTATCACTGCCGGTCAACACGCCCTTATCCTCAAGCGGCTTTAACAATGATGGATTGCGGCGGGTAACTACAATATGCCCGGGTAAAATAAACCCGCTGTCAACCAACCCCTCCGCCATAGCAGCGCCAAGGTTTCCGCCACCGATGATGGCTATTTTTCTGTTCATA
>JANPIE010000056.1:0-14567 GCA_031424835.1 Chitinophagaceae bacterium | reverse complement strand
GATTAGAAATTATTCGTCGAACATACCCGACCCACCCGACTTCGCTGCGCTCGTCACCCTCCCTGGAGGTAGGGAGGGAGAATTGCGGGTACAGGTGTCAATGATTGATTATGGCACCAGTCCAAATTGCCGCAGGTGATGAGTGGCGTGTTTGTATAAGAGATTTACCTGCTGCTCGTAATTCAGTTCACCAAACATGGGGTTATGGGTGGTTTTTGCGGGATCACCCGCATAGACTGTGAATACGTCTTCCAGTTCAGGCTGGAGTTTGGTGATTGCCTCGTCTATGCTTGTATATTTATGCGCCCTGGGTTCTTCCGGCATCACAGGCACTCGTGTATTCTCCCTGAAAGGCAGCTCTGTCATGATAAATGCCCGGTCCCTTTCTAGTCTTGCCGGATCCGTATTCACCAAAGGCAGAATGATTTTCCCGTTAGCCACTTTGCATACATCCCGTAAATGCTCCACCATCTGCTGCGCATCCATCTTTCCCCATCGCCCCTTCTGCCCCGGCTGCAGGGATTTTAAAAGCGGTATAAGTTCATTCTTCAGAAAAGCTTCTTTTTGCTGCAGCATAGGTGGTGATTGAAAGGCAAAGATAGTGAGAAGTGAAAAGTGAGAAGTGAGGTGCTTTTTAACTTTTGACTTTTGACTTTTCACATCTCTCTTGCCAGCCTTGGGGCAAAAAAAATCCCGCCAAGAGGTCGCTGGCGGGATAGCAGGTTGGTTATTGGTTGTAAAGAAATCGTTCTGGTGGTATATTATTAAGACAGTCGCTGATCAATTTCGCTGCAAAGCGCGGTAAAAATTTCGTCAACTGTTCCCTCGCCCGGCACTTTTACTACCTTATTGAATTGATTGTAGTATTCAGCCACCACAGTTGTTTTGTTACGGTATTCCATGATTCGTGCGCGTATTACTGATTCATTGGTATCATCACTTCGTCCGCTGGTGAGGCCGCGGTTCAACAGGCGGCTTACCAATTCCTCCTCGCTTACTTCCAATGCCAATACTACACCTATTTCCGTATTTTTCAAGCGCAATAATTTGTCGAGCGCCTCACTTTGTGCCACTGTGCGGGGAAACCCGTCAAATAAAAATCCCTTAACCTGCGGATTGTTGTCTAATGCAGAAGCGATCATGCCTACCACTACCTCATCAGGCACCAGTTCGCCCCGATCCATAATACTCCTGGCCTTCATACCCAGTGCTGTCTGGTTAGCTATTTCGCTGCGCAGGAGGTCGCCGGTTGACAAATGCTTCAACCCATAAGCTGCTATCAGCTTTTCACTTTGCGTACCTTTTCCACTGCCCGGCGGTCCAAACAGGATAATATTAAACATGTGCTTACTAAACTTGTGTGAAGGACAAATATAGGGGCTTGACTTTAAAAAACATTTAACACAATGCGAAAACCTTTGAAAACAGTGCATTGTAAGAAAAGAACGCTGTTTTACCAATTACCCGGGGAAACTAATAGCTGGTAGTAAGCGTATCTTCAGGCAATCAAAACAGATGTTAGTATGAAATGGTACATGGTGTTGCTCCTATCAACTTTATTTCTTCAAAATTGTTCTCAAAAAAAGAATCCTGATACAATGGAAAACAAAAAAAATAACCCTGCCTACTCGCGCACAGACAGCAGTAAGGTAATACTCAGGGAAGACGAGTGGAAAAATATCCTTTCCCCGGAAGTATACCGCGTAGCGCGGGAAAAAGGCACCGAGCGTCCATACACGAGTGCCTTTGAGACATCGAAAGAAATTGGAACCTATTATTGCGCCGTTTGCGGTAATTCGCTGTTTAAGAGCGATACAAAATTTGAAAGCGGCTGCGGCTGGCCCAGCTTCTACGAGCCCATTACCAAAAGCTCCGTTATCTATACACCTGATAACTCACACGGAATGAAGCGTACCGAAGTGGAATGCGGCCGATGCAAATCACATCTTGGCCATGTTTTCGAAGATGGCCCGCCACCCACCGGCCTGCGCTATTGCATCAACGGCGTCGTACTTGATTTTGAAAAGGCAAAGGAGGCTGAAAAGAAATATGACGGGGAGAGGAAGGGTTAGGGTGCTTAAAGGCTGGTGAAAGATGTTAAATGGGGTTAATGAGGTTAAAGAAGTTATAGTTAATATGCTGACCAAAATTATAGTAAGTAACGGTGGAAACACCTTTAACCATTTTAACCTCTTTAACCCCTTTTAACCTCTTTAACCCCCATTTTCCGCGAAAAATAATAGGCGGAAAAAATAGTGAGTACAAGTCCTGCTACAGATAACAGCATCACGCTATTAGAGAAGAAGTCTACCCAGTTCAGCTTTACTTTGAAGATCTCTTTACTTAGTAACACACCCACACTACCCATGTAGCCGAAAGAATCTGCGAGGTATATCAAAAAACCCACATTGCCTGTAAACCGAAACGCCGCAATAAATCGCTCGAAAAAAACAGAATTGAAGGGGATATAGACCATGTAAAGACCAAGTCCTACTGAGGTCATCCACCAAACCGGTTGCAACTGGTGTTGCACGAAGAAATAGGTAGTGAGCCCCGCGATGATAAAACCTGTAGCGATAAATATATGCGCGAGCATGAACGCCCTGTAGCTGTTTCTGATCAGCACCATGCTGCCGATCAGCACGAGCACGACAAGTGTGATGGGGGTTTCAGTGGTGGAGAACAGGGCGGGCTGGTTGAGATAACCCATTTCTTTCCACATATCCGCGCTGAAATTATCGCGTATATCCCGGAATATCGTAGCGAAGCCGTAGATAATGATACAGGCTACCAGGCCCGGTAAAAAACTACGCACCAGCTTTTTTCGGTCAGCCGCTTTCATAGGAGTTCTGTCCATACGGGCCAATGTATCTCCTTCATCTGGCGGAGGGATGCGCTCCATCAGCCAGGTAAAAAACAGAAGAGGTAGTGCGAAAACAAGTCCGGTTACAAAGGGTACCCAGAATTCAGACAGGTCAAATGCAAGTAATAACCATCCGCCCACCGATTTTACAAATCCTGATGAAAAAATAAAGCTTACGGCAAGGGCGGCACCAATAAAATCTGTGGTTCGTCTTCCTTCCACATACGAGAACACTACGCCCCATAACATTCCCAGCGGGAACCCGTTGATAAACAGAAAAACAGCATTGTAGGGTGCAGGCACCAGCGCAAAACATAGCCATGCCGTCCAGGCAATACCCACCAGCAGCAGTATAATCTTATGCCTGCCCAGCCTTTTCAGCTCCGAAATAAATTTAATGCCATAAAATTTTGCCAGCAGGTAACCCATCATCTGGCTAAGTACGAGGATGGTCTTATAATTCAAACCCGCAAACCTAAGTCCATCAAACGTACACACCGTATACGATTTCCTGAACCCGAAGATCATGGTATAGGTAAGAAAAGCAGCCACTGCCGCATAGAGCCCGGTCTGGAAGGCGTTGCCTTTGTAGTATTTGGAGGTAAAGGGCAAAAGCGGTGTTTGAATAAATATACAGCATTTGAATATCGAATATCGAGCAGGGGATAATGAATTATGAAGGATAAATACTTCAGCATTCGATATTCCCTGCTCGATATTCGATATTCCCATTCGCAATTACCTATTTTTGCGGCTTATAGCAGTTTTTTATGACTGAACCCAAACTTAGCCAGCTTGCAGGCTCACTGGTAGGCAGTGAGATCGTAAAGCTTGGCAATGCAATTAGTGAACGGATCCGCAATGGTGAAAAAATATACAATTTCACCATCGGCGATTTTGATCCCTCTGTTTTTCCCATACCAGCAGAACTGGAAAAGGCGATCATTGAATCTTACCAGCAGCATAACACCAACTATCCGGCAGCAGAAGGCGTACTTGACCTGCGTGCTTCGGTGAGCCGGTTCATTAAAGAATGGGAGGGCCTGGACTATGCAGTGAACGAGATACAGATTGCATCCGGTGGGCGCCCGCTTATCTATACGATATTCAAAGCCATTGTAGACAAGGGTGATAAAGTGATCTATGGGGTTCCTTCCTGGAACAATAACCATTACGCACACATGACCGATGGCGAGCATTGCGTGATACAGTGCAGTGCGGAAAATAATTTCATGCCTACTCCTGAGGATATCAAAAAAAATATAAAGGGAGCTGCGCTGATCTGTCTCTGTACACCACAGAATCCCACCGGTACCACTTTATCGGAAAATTCGTTGGGCCAAATCTGTGACCTGATCCTTGAAGAAAACAAACAGCGCAGTGCCGATCAGAAAAAATTATACCTGATGTTCGACCAGATGTACTGGACCCTCACATTTGGTGATACGGTACATTACAATCCCATCACGCTAAGACCCGAAATGAAACCGTACACCATCTTTGTGGACGGAATTTCCAAAGTATTTGCCGCCACCGGTGTACGCGTGGGATGGGCGCTTGGCCCCTCAAGCGTAATAGCAAAGATGAAAGCGATCCTAAGTCATGTAGGTGCATGGGCACCCATGGCAGAACAGAAAGCGGTGGCGGAATATTTATTGAAAAAAGACGCTATCCGACAATACCTGGTGCATTTTAAAGCAGAGATCGAAGAAAGGTTGCGCGCCATTCATGCGGGCTTTGTGGCGCTAAAAGAAAAAGGTTATTCCGTTGATTCTGTTTCACCACAGGCAGCTATCTACCTTACAATCAAAATAGACCTGGTTGGCCGCAGCACTGCCGATGGAAAAAAACTGGAATCACAACAGGATGTTACTTCCTACATTTTAGGCGAGGCAAAATTAGCCGTGGTTCCTTTCTCCGCATTTGGTGCGGGAAGTAGCAGCAGTTGGTACAGGCTGAGTGTAGGAACCTGCCTGAAAGAAGAAATACCGGAAATGCTGGCGAAACTTGAGCAGGCACTGGGAAAATTAAGCTGATTCGTACAACCTGGGAAACGACAGAGGAACTGACCACCGTTAAAATCTCAGATGATTAAACGGTTCAGTTCTTATTATTGGTAAACACAAACGGCTTCTGTTTTGTCTCGCGTAATATTCTTTGGATGAGATGAGGGCTCTTAATGATTTTATGGCGGTTAATATCGAGAATTTCATTGGCCACACAGAAAGTTTCCCAATTTTCCAGATGGTATAACATCGTATTCAAACATGCTACCTGCAGTGCCAGCTCATCAGGGCTCAGATGGGAGGTATCGCTCAAAACCAGCAGGTCTCTGTTAAAATCGTGTATCATCTCCCTGAGATTTTTACTTATTTATTATTCGGACAGCCGCAGAATTTAGTAGCATGGTTCTTCTTAAAAACACCGCAGGAACTGCTTAACATCGTTAGCATTAACAACAAAATGAATATTTGGTTTATTTTCAGCTTCATAATCGTATTCTAAAGTACTACATTACCCCTTACCAACGTAAACCACGGATACCTGCCCGGCAATTTTAACATACAAAAAGTATTGGTGGCACCTCTCGACTGGGGCCTGGGTCATGCCACACGCTGTATCCCCATTGTCCGGGCCCTGCTCCAGAATAATATTCAGGTTATCCTGGCCGCAGAAGGCGCACAGGCCGCCCTGCTTAAACAGGAATTTCCGCAACTTACCTGTTTGCCCCTTACAGGTTACCGTGTGAGATACAGCCGGAGTCGCTGGTTACTCCCACTGAAATTATTGATCCAGTTACCGCGACTGCTCGCTAACATCCGCAGTGAACATGATTGGCTGGATGTGGTCATTGATCAATACCAGATTGACCTGGTAATAGCTGATAACCGTTACGGACTCAATACGAAAAAAATACCCTGCGTTTTCATTACTCACCAGTTAACCATCAAAGCGCCTTCTGCCTGGCTCGAAAAAAGATTGCAGAAAATCAATTACCGTTACATCAACCGTTTTACCGCCTGCTGGGTGCCGGATGCAGCGGGAAAGGAAAACGCGGCCGGACTGTTATCGCACCCGGCCAACATGCCCAAAACAAAGGTGAGCTACATCGGATTACTTGCCAGATTTCAAAAGCAACCCTCAGCCACACAATTCGAATACTGCATACTGTTATCCGGCCCCGAACCACAACGCACACTGCTGGAAAATAAAATACTTTCAGGCCTTTCGCAGGTGGAAGGAAGAATTTTACTGGTGCGCGGCAAACCGGGCAGCGATGAAATATTGAAGGTGCCGCCTCATGTAACGGTAAAGAACCATCTTCCCGGTAATGAACTGGGGCTGGCCCTGATGCAGTCCGAATATATTGTCAGCCGGAGTGGCTACACTACGATCATGGAATTACTATCGTTGCAGAAAAAAGCAATCCTTATTCCTACTCCCGGGCAAACAGAGCAGGAATATCTGGCAGAGACTTTACAGCAAAAACAGTTAAGCTTCACAATTACGCAACAACAATTCAACTGCCAGGTACATTTGGAGAAGGCAAAGCAGTTCGGATATATATCTGTGGAGTTACCGCTTTTTATGCCGGTTGATATCATTACATTGTTAAACAGTATACGATGAAGCGTATTTTAGCCGCAGATTCGCAGATTATTCGTCCAATTTCCGTCAACCTGCGAATCAGCGGCTAATCATTCCGGATAAATAAGATGACCGTAAACGCAAAAGCACATGCTGCAGTCCTTGGCGCCAACATTATTTTTGGCGCAGCTTATTCTATCATAAAACATATCACTCCCTCTGTCATTCACCCATTTGCGCTGAATGTGGTACGGATACTGGTGAGCCTGGTACTTTTCTGGTTCCTTTTTTTATTCAAGCCAGGTAAAACCCTGATACAGCGAAAACATATTCCCCGTTTTATCATTTGTGCTATGACTGGTGTGGTCATTAACCAGTTGCTGTTTATCAAAGGACTCTCGCTTACCACTTCCATTCACAGTTCCCTGCTCTCCCTGGCAACCCCTATTTTTATTACCCTTATCGCCGCATGGCTTTTGAAAGAAGGGTTTACCTGGCTCAAATTATCCGGCCTTTTGCTGGGCATTGGCGGCGCAGCCATACTTATATTACTAAAGGATAGTTCCCAGACAGGCAGTGATATATTACTGGGAGATATTTTAATACTCATCAATGCCATCTCCTATGCTTTTTACCTGGTATTGGTTCGCCCGCTGATGGCCGCCTATAGCGGAATACAGGTGTTGCGCTGGGTTTTTACCATCGGTGCATTCATCATTATTCCGGTGGGCTTACAGGAATTTATTGTAACCGACTGGTCGGTGTTTAACCTGTCACATTGGATGAGCCTCACATTTGTCGCCCTCTGCGCAACATTTATCGCTTACCTGCTGAACGTATACGGAATATCTGTAATTGGCGCTTCTGCCACGGGCTCCTATATCTATACCCAACCTGTTTTTGCCGCGTTGATAGCTGTGGCTTTTGCAGGTGAGCATTTTAGTTTTAAAAAACTCATCGCCGCGCTGCTGATCTTTACGGGGGTATACCTGGTGAACCTGAAAAAGACAACCAGCTGAGCCTGGATACTTCGTTTTTAGTGCATCTATGCAACGGTTCCCCGCTTTAAATGAACTTATGAAACCTGCAGAGCTCCCGCTAATGCAGGGCTGAAAACTTTTTTGGATTTGGATGCGAAGAGAGACAACCTATGGTTCATTAAAACATGTTTATGCAAACCATAGTTTATCGCTTTGCCCGGAGGTTATCAACTTTTTGGGTAATCAAAAAACCAGAACTCTTTTTTAGCGGGGCGGAAATCTTTCCAGTGCTTGATATCTGCCCGCACTGCAAAAACTGCGCAGGTGGGCATCGCATCTACCTGCGCAACGCCCAGTAAATTAACAAACGCAGTAATGCCGGGGTTGTGAGAAAACACGGCCGCGGTTTTAATATCATCATCGATCCTGCTGACCACGTCGAAAAATGCAGCGGGTGCTGCATGGTATAATTCTTTGAACACAAGAATGTCTTTTTTATGAAAGCCGAAATCTTTGGCAAAATAGGTAGCCGTTGTCAAAGCACGCACAGCGGGACTGGAGACAAATGCATCGATCTTACCATACTGATCATGCACACGCTGCGCCATAGTGGGTGCATCGCGGTGGCCACGATCGTTTAGCGGGCGGTCAAAATCATCCTGGCCCGCAATGGCCCAGCTGCTTTTGGCATGTCGAACAACCAATAACTGTTTCATGGGTAAAAGTTACAAAAAACTCCACTTACATTTGCAGGAATGGCCATTACCAAGCTCAACATATCGGAGTTTTTAACGCTGGCAAAACTGCACCCTATTCTTGACGTACGCAGTCCGGGCGAGTTTGCACACGCCCATATCCCGGGCGCACACGCTTTTCCACTGTTTTCAGATGAGGAAAGAAAAATGGTGGGTACTGCCTATAAACAGGAAAGCAAACAGCGGGCAGTAAAACTGGGACTGGAATTTTTTGGCGTGAAAATGGTGAAAATGGTGGAGCAGGCAGAGGAACTCATCAAAGTGCGTGATACGAAATTCGCCGAAAATTTCGTGGCCCGCACTTCGCCCGTTGTACTGATACACTGCTGGCGTGGTGGTATGCGCAGCGCGGGGGTGGCCTGGTTGTTGGACCTGTACGGTTTTAAGGTGTATACTTTAGTGGGGGGATACAAAGCTTACCGTAAATGGGTATTGCAGCAGTTTGAAGAGGAATACCCGATACAGTTGCTCGGCGGCTATACCGGTAGTGGTAAAACTGAGGTTTTGCATGTACTACGGGCCCATAAGGAATGCGTGATTGATCTGGAAAACCTTGCTTCACATAAAGGTTCTGCTTTTGGCGCATTGGGCATGCCGGTGCAACCTTCACAGGAAATGTTTGAAAACCTGCTGGCCGAGGCTCTGCATGAGGCAGGCACCAAAGTAAACAGCAACACAGGTTCGCATTATCCCTTTATATGGATGGAGGATGAGAGCCAGCGTATTGGAGAAGTAAACATTCCCACTGCATTTTTTAAGCAGATGCGAAATAAAAAACTCTTGTTCCTGAATATCCCTTTCGAAGAAAGACTGAATTTTATCGTGCAGCAGTATGGACAGTTTGAAAAGGAGAAATTGGTAAACGCCATCATTCGCATTAAAAAGAGACTGGGCGGGCTGGAAACCAAAACCGCCATCAATTATTTACTGGAAGATAATATGCGGGGCTGCTTCGGGGTATTGCTCAATTACTACGATAAATTTTATCTTAAGAGCCTGCAGAACAACCGCGAAAATTTTTCTACCCTATTCTATAAACTTGATATTGATACAGTGGCAGAAGACAAGAATGCAGTAACCCTGCTTTCTTTTGTTAACCGCGAGAAAGTTATTTAGCCAGCCACTCAGCGATGGCCACGCAACCCATCCATCCCATTACCAGCACTACCACCCACCCCGCAGCCTGCATCCAGACGGGATGACGATACCCTTTCATAAGCCTCGCCTGCGTACATGCAATCAGTAAAACAGCCAGCGCCAGCGGAAGGATCAATCCATTTACCATTCCCGCAAGCAGTAAAAGGTCACGGGGTTTACCGATGCTGATAAAAACAATGGTGGAAAGAATGATAAAAACAGAAATACACAAGCGTTCATGCGTGGCAAGCCAGGGATGAAAAGTTTTCAGGAAGGAAACCGAAGTGTATGCAGCACCAATCACGGACGAAATGGCCGCACTCCAGAGTACAATACCAAACACCCGGAAACCAAATTCTCCCGCTGCAAATTTAAACACACTGGCCGGGGGATTGTCATGATCCAGTACTGCACCCTGGGTTAATACACCGAGAACCGCGAAAAACAAAATAAAACGCATGATACCAGATATCAGGATACCGTTGATAGCACTACGGTTCACTTCGGGGATATGTTCTTTGCCTTTGATACCTGCATCCAGCAGGCGATGCGCGCCGGAAAATGTAATGTACCCGCCTACTGTTCCACCTACGATCGTAACAATGGCCGCCGTACTGATGGTCTCGGGTACGAATGTATGGTGAAGTGCCTGCAATACCGGCGGATGCGAGCTGATAGCGATAATCAGCGTGAGCAATATTTTTGCCGTGCCTGCAATACGCGTAAAATTATCCAGCATTTTACCCATCTCACGTATCCAGAACAGCAGCAATGCCGCAATACAACTGATCACAGCGCCCGCTTTAAAAGAAAGACCTGTAAGTACATTCACACCCAGCCCGCAGCCTGCAATATTGGCGATGTTAAAAGTAAAACCACCCATCACTACTAAAAATGCGATCAGGTAACCGAGTCCTGGCAGCAACTTATTGGAAAGGTCCTGCGCACGCAATTCACTCACCGTAAGGATACGCCAGGTATTTAACTGCGCACCAATATCCAGTAAGAAAGAAACCAGTATTACAAAACCAAAGCTCGCCATTAGCTGTTGCGTGAAAACAGTTGTCTGCGTAAGAAAGCCCGGCCCGATGGAGGAGTTGGCCATCAGGAAAGCAGCGCCTAACCCAACACCACTGAACAACGGTATTTTATTTTTTACGGATGGCAATGGCGTTGTTTTGTAAAGTATGATAAATGGTTTCTGCAAAATCTACCGCATGACTGCCATCGCCATGCACACAAATGGTATCTGCTTCTATCGGCAACTTTTTCCCTGTGATACTTGCAACGTATTTATCCTGTACCATTTGTAAAACCTGTTGGATCAACCCTTCGGTTGTCTCTATCATCGCACCCGCTTTTGTACGTGGGGTAAGACTGCCATCATCCTGGTATGTCCTGTCGGCAAACACTTCATTCATCGTTTTCAGGCCGATATTTTTGCCTGCCACGATAGAATGGGAACCACTCAATCCAAACAGTACCAATGCGGGATCTACATCATGCACAGCCCTGGCAATGGTATCGGCGAGTTCAAGGTCCCTAGCCGACATATTATACAATGCCCCATGTGGTTTAACATGCTGCAATGTGGTACCCATCGAATCTGCGATCTTTTGCAAAAGATAAACCTGTTCCGTAACGAGTGCGTATACTTCCCCGGGAGGCAGTTGCATTTCTGTTCTACCGAAGTTTACTTTATCATCAAAACCCGGGTGGGCACCAATAAATACATTGTGCGCAAGCGCAAGTTCCACTGTCCGCTTCATAATATCTGCATTCCCCGCATGATAACCGCAGGCGATGTTGGCGCTGTTGATATAAGGCATCAACAGGTGATCGTTTGCCAACCCTTCGCCCATATCGCAGTTTATATCTATCATAATCTCTCAACTTATATTAATACTCCGCGTGTTTAACACCCGTTCGCTCGCGGCCGCTGGGCCCCGTCCCTGCTACCGGGCTGCTTTGGCTTTTGCCAAAATGTGCTGCGCATCATTTTGTCTGCCGTGGCATTCGCCCGGCACCAAACCCAAAGAGGCCCGTCCACAGGGACTGATTGAGTTTTTCGTAGAACAACTCCTGACTGCTGAACTTATAAGCCGCAGTTTAACTTTCATTCGCAAAAAACGGTTGCAAACGGAAGTTACAGGCATTTTGGAGTTGCTGCAAATTAGCTTGCTGTAAACGGGCTGCTTTTTCAGCGGAAGCAATATCCGTTTTACTAAAGGAAATTTTTTTTCCTGCCGGCAGTTGCGCAAGCGAGGGTATATCTGCGCTGATGATATGGCCCACACGCGGGTAGCCGCCCGTAGTCTGGTGATCCGCCATGAGTATGATCAGTTGTCCATCCGGTAGTAGCTGCATCGTGCCTTTTGTGACGGCTGTTGAAATTAATTCCTGCTGAGAATCCAGCGTCAATACCGGCCCTGTCAAACGGAAACCCATGCGATCGCTTTGTTGTGCAATGGTGAAGGAGGCAGACGTTAATGAAGTGCGCGACCTGGCATTGAGTAATGCGTATTCATTTCCCTCAATGAAGCGGAATTCGCCCGCGTTATAAAGCCCGCTAAGGTTAGCTCTCCAGGGAAGTAGCGTGCAGGGTATTTGTGCTGGTTTGCTTATGGATTTTTTAAACAGGAGCGTGTCATTTTTCTGCAGGCTTCTTCCATGATACCCGCCCGCTTTCACTTTCAGATGCGTACTGCAACTGTCAAGCCATTTGTCCGCCTGCCAGCCACCATGCACTGCCATGTAAACGCGTGTACCCGACACAAGTCCCGAAAACCGCAGCACGCTATCCTTCGCAACCAGTAAAGGCTGGTGAACGGGTATCGCCTGTCCATTTACGGTTGCTCGCATATCAGCCCCTGCCAATGCGATCATAGCATTTTCTTCAAACAGGATATCAGCTGGGGGGAAGTGCATTTCGATAACCGGCTCCGATGCTTCATTGCCGATCAATATATTTGCCACGCTCATTGCGATGCTATCCATTGCCCCACCCGGATTGATGCCCCAGTGCTGGTAACCATAACGGCCCGCATCCTGGATGCTATCCAGTAGCCCGGCTTTAAGGATGCGGATACTCATCAGCTCTTATTTGATTGAACTCAGTAAGGGTAACCTGATAAAACTGTACTTCATCCCCAGGTTGCAGTAATGAAGGCTGGTCCTTTCTCACATTGAACATTTGCAGCGGTGTTTGCCCGATCAGTTGCCACCCCCCGGGTGAATCAAAGGGATAGATGCCGGTTTGCCTGCCTGCTATGCCAACACTGCCTGCGGGAACAAGCGTTCGCGGAGTTGCCTTGCGTGGTGTGGCAATACGCGCATCTATAGTTCCCATATAGGCAAAGCCCGGTAGAAAACCAATCAGGTAAACACGGTACGGAATCGATGTATGTACATCAATAATTTCGTCAATATCCATACTACAGCTTTTGGCCACGCTTTCAAGATCAGGACCGAGTGAGGGGTGATAGCACACCGGAATCTGCATTTGTCGCATTACAGCACTATCGCCAGTATGACGTAACCAGGCAGCCTGCAACCATTCATGCATTTTTTGATAAACCGAAGCCGTGCCGCTTTTTTTTACCAGTTTTTCAAGATCATACACAACGGTAAGGGTATGATAAGCCGGAATAATATCCTTAATACCCTCCACCTGTTGTGAAGAGAGGTAATAAAAAAACGCGATCACCCGTTCATTAATGCCGGCATCAATACGATCCCCAAGCGCAAGGGTGATGGCATGATCGCCGCAGGGATAAAACGTGTAACCGGTTGTCATCCATCACAAATTACAGCTTCCAAAGGGTTTCGATATAAGAAGAAAAAAGAAAAAGAAGACAAGGAGAACTCTTTTTGCTTCTTTGACTTTTGTCTTTCTCTTATTGAAAAAAAGGTTTGAACAGTGTACGATGCCCGCAGCGAAAGGACCTGTTCCGGGTTGGCATCCCTCCTAAACTGCAGCTTCCGAAGGGTTTCGATAAGAGAAGAAAAAAGAAAAAGAAGACAAGGAGAACTCTTTCTTCTTCTTCGACTTTTGTCTTTCTCTTATTGAAATATAAGTCTGAACAGTGTACGATGCCCGCAGCGAATTGAGCACGAAGGTCTAATGAGGTTCGTTGTCCCGCAGGAGTTCGAAAATTTTTGACGTTAGCGAAGCGGGCGACACAACAAAATGCATATCATCCACCTGCCGCACCGGTATGACACGTTTGGTTGAGCTGCTGATAAATGCCTCTTTCGCCAAACGGATATCTTCGATCGAAACATCTCTTTCCTCTATTCGCATGCCATGCAAAGGGCCAAGTTTCAGAATCTGTTTTCGGATTATACCGTTCAGTATATTTTTTGCCGGCGTTACGATCAAACCGTCCTTCGTCACAATAAAAAAATTAGATCGTGGACATTCACTAACGATACCGTTCTGCTGGTACAATACATCATCCGCTCCCTGCTCTTTTACCCAGGGTTGCAACCAGACGGCCACCAGGTAATTGGTGGTTTTGACCTGCGGTAACTGTCTCTGGTGTGCATAGGTTACCAGTTTATAGCCACTGGGTACCACATCAGGGGGTGGCGATAAAGGTTGCTCGATGATGGTGAGATTGGGTTGTATGATCTCGTAGCCATCAGGCGAGGCACCTCCTGTCAGCAGTATTCTTATACCTGAATCGGATAATGCATTTTTCTGGATCAGCTCGTAAATGATTGCCTTTAGTTCGTTTTTAGATTGTTTAACCGGCAGACGCATATATTCTGCTGAATGATAAAATCGATCGAGATGGTCATCTATATAGAGTGGCACCTGGTTCGCTACGCGAATAAAATCAAAGATACCATAGCCGCGCTGGAGACCGAGGTCGGTTACGCTTAGTGCAGCAGTTGTTAATGGAATGAACTGGTTATTGAAATAGCAAAGCATAGGTAAATATACTTACTGGTTGAGTGTTTGGCGCATTCATGGTTAATGGGTTTTTTAACACAGCGCTCACGGAGATCATTGGAACTCACAGAGAGGCTCCGTGTACTCTGTTGATCTCCGTGTGCTCTGTGTTAAAAACCTCCGCTCCGGAAAATCACCAAAAAATCGCAGTTTCTTTCTTAACTTCCTCATTCATTGAAACACTTATGAGAAAATTAATGTTGCTACTCCTGGCTATCACAGCCGGATTGATTTCCATGGCCCAGTCAACCCCGCAATGGCTCCGCTATTCCGCTATCTCACCCGAT
>JANPIE010000055.1:0-24784 GCA_031424835.1 Chitinophagaceae bacterium | reverse complement strand
CCATTTTCAGTTCGTTCTCCGCATGCCTCATGTAGCGGTTTGGAACGCAAATCATTACTGTTCGCAGTATCGGGTATCGGTGAAAAATATTTTAGCGTACTATTAGTAGACTGTTTCTAAACAGATTTTCTTGAGCGAAGTAGTTATGCACCTATGCCGCAAAGTCCCCTCCTTTGTCGGGAGACTATGCGAAGAACTCAAGGATGGCGGCCAGGCGATCTTTTATGATCTGGTCAGGCATAGACAATTTCTTTGCGGATGGCTGTCAGAAATGATCTTCTCAAATGCGGTCCAACCCGAACGAGGTCAATTTTGGTTTGCAATTCCTGCTCCAGTATTTTCCATACCGCGCACATATCAGAATAGTCAGGAGGCATCTCGATCAGAATATCTACATCACTTCCAGCCTTATTGCTACCACGGGCATAACTTCCGAACAGACCGATTCGTTTCACACCCAGTATGGATGTGAAATAGGGTTTCTGCTTTTGAAGCGCATCTAATATGGTTTCCCGATTCAGCATGAAACAAAGTCACAAAATCTATAGCGAAGACGAAAAGCAATCAGCACACTTCTCATATTACTTGTAAAGAATTACATTCCCCTCATCAGGGCTTGAGCATGATATCAAAAGTGATCTTTAAACGTTCCCAGGCGACAGCAATTGTGCCCTTTCCGTTTTTGTTATCATTAATAAAATATTGCAGCCGTTCCGTATGCACATTTTTCATTGGCTTTATCTTTATTCTCACCACATCCTCTTTTTCATCGTATTCAGTTGCCAGGTGCTGTTTCCAGTTTCTATTGATGATAACCGTCCATACCGTTTTGCCGGGAATGGTAAAAATGGCATATTTACCTGCAGGGATCTCTTTGCCACCGGCAATGAGCGGCTTTGCAAATTCAATAGTGGTAGCATCATGTGCACCGGTTACCCATACTTCATCGTAAGGAACAAGTCCACCCCATATTATCCTTTTACGGACGCCCGGGGAATGATAATTTATTTTTAAACTATCGCCACGTATTACTGCCACTGCCATGGCTTTAATACTTTTCTTGCTGGTATCTTTTACTAAATTGGGGTTGTAGCAAACTTCGTCTTTCTTTTGTTCCTGTGCTGTTGCTGAGAATGTGGTTACTATTACTAACAGGAGCAGATAAAATTTCTTATTCATACTATTTTTGTATTGAAAGTATACTTTTTGGCATGACACCACCGGGAAACTATACCGGATTTTATTTGACCTCTGAGAAAGAGAATACAGTCCGGTTTTTTTCTTCGATAGCTTTTTTTCCCGTTGCGCGTTGAAGTGGATATATACAACAGTCTTAAGAAGCTACCCCCTCCCACAATCCCTGCTTTCATAGTTAGAAAAAGCAGCCGTCCGCGCGAAATTCCCAATTAGCGGGATAGCGCTTTGTTTCCATCTCCTGTACTGCTGCTGTCTTCCCAATCCACATCCCAACTAATCAACTATAACTATACACCATCGCCATACTCTCCCTCGCCATCTGCTGGTTGAATTCAAAAGCGAGGCGTTTATGGTTAACTGTGTCTACGATTGTTCCGATAAAACAGAGTCCGCCTGTAAAAAGATACAACAGGCCCATACCAATCTGTCCTATCATAAAGCGCTGTACGCCAGCCACCAGTACAAAACCGAGAACGCAGCCAAGTAATATCTGGTCGGTCTTTCTTCTTTTGCCATTATAGATGGCGATAAAATTTTGTAACTGTTCCGGACTCAGTTCCCTTGTCAATGCCTGGAGGTGTACAAGTTCTTCACCCTCGATGGCGGGGATGAGGTTCACTAGGTTGGGTCTCATAAGTTTGTTTTGGTGGTTGCAGTAATCGTTTGGTCCTGATAAATATAATAATTACTGCGGGTATTCCCAGTATATGATGCTGGAAGGAAGCAGCAGGGTCCAGATGCAAAGCATAATGGATGGCATGCCCAATGCCGCAACCGGGACATGTTCCGAATCCCATCAGGCTAAAAACGCATAAAGAAGTTTCCGGTGTATCCACGCGCATGCAAAACAAAATGACCACTGCGCTTATCCAGAACAGGAGCTCCATGTTACGGTATGTCCACCGAATCAATTTCATTTTCTCTGTGTTATTCTGTGTATTCTGTGGCTCTGTGGTGAAGGTCCGTGTCTCTGTTACCTCCTACTCTGCGAGCGAAGGCTTCAACACAGAGACGCAGAAAACACAGAATACCACAGAGGTTATTTGCCGAAGGCGGAGATGTTGGTGCTGAAAATTTTAACTGCAATAGCTAACAATATCACACCAAAAAATTTCCGTACTGCCAATAATCCACCCGGCCCAAGCATGCGTTCAATGAGTTTTAATGATTTTAAAACAATGTATACAACGATCAGGTTAATCAGGATCCCAAATAAAATGTACCGCTGGTCAAAATTGGCTTTGAGCGACATGATGGTCGTCAGCGTTCCGCTTCCGGCAATGATGGGAAACGCAATGGGTACCAATGTGCCGGATTTTGCATTCTTATCTCCCTTGAATATTTCGTGTCCCAGCACCATTTCCAGTCCCAGTAAAAAGATCACCACTGATCCGCCCACAGCGAAGGACCTCACATCTACACCCAAAATACGGAGGAATGGTTCTCCTGCAAACAGGAAGAGTATCATCAATCCACCCGAAACCAATGTCGCCTGGAAAGACCGGATACCGCCGATTTTTTCTTTCAGCGAGATCAGCAAAGGCACAGAACCCACAATATCAATTACCGCGAACAGGGTAAAGGTTACGGTGAGTAATTGATCGAGGCTGAAGTCCATTTGGGAGCTTTTACTAAAGGTAAAGTAAAAAATTGCCACAGATTTCACAGATTACCACTGATTTTTATTCTGTGTTAATCTGTGGCAAAAAATTTAGAACCGGAACACGTTTATCCTATGCAACTTATACTCGAACTGCAGAGCCCGTAAACATTGTCCGCATAAACAATCCAGGTATTTGCCTTCCAGGTAAACACGCTCTTCAAAACTTAGCTGCACTTGTGTACACTGGCATTCTGCGATATTGCCCAGTTTGCATTCGAAGTCACGGGTGCAGCGCGCGCATTTTTTGGTTTCGTGTTGCGGCATGTGATTACCAGTTAAAGGTGATGCCTGTATTGAACAGTGTTGGAATGCCATTGTACCCCCTGATCTCGTAAAATTTGCGGTTTGTGAGGTTCTGTACGTCAGCAAATATTTTCAGTTGCTCATTCGCCACATATTCAACGTATGCGCCGAGGATAAAATAACTATCAAGCGGCACATCTGCTTTTTTATAAGGACCCACATCATACCTGTCTCCTACGTATTTACCGCTGATGCTTGCATACAGTGCCTTGGTAATGTGGTAGCCTGTGGTAAGGTTGATGATATGTGAGGGGCGGCGAAGTGAATAGTTATATATGGTGTCTTTAAAGTTGATACGGCTTTGTGTTGTTTCCTGTGCAGTAATAAAGGTGTAATTACCGGTCAATACCAGTTTTTCAAATGGCTGAAAGCTTACTTCGTACTCCAGGCCGCGCGTCATCTGTTTAACATAATTGAAATATTTGAACGTAACAGAATTATAGTCTATACCATTATCGGTTTTGCGGTAAAAGAATACCAGCCTGTCACTGAACCTGCCATAATTGTGTTGCAATCCCAGTTCGTAATTGGTGGAGAGTTCTGGCTTCAGGTTAACATTTCCGCTGGTAGAATACAACTGGAAAAGCGAGGGCGCTTTAAAACCGGAGGCAATGCTTCCAAACAACCTGAAATGTTCATCTATAGTGTACGAAGGGTTGATGGTATAAGTATAGTGTGTTCCGTACCGGGAATGATCCGTTAATCGCCCGCCTATCTCGAATGAAAAACGCTGGTTGCTGAAATGCAGCGAGGTATAGGCCGATAGCTGGTTCATGGATGTATCATTGAACTTACTGTTGAACGGGCCGAACGAACTCACCGAGCGGTATACATTGTTCATGAGACCGTAACGATAGTCTGCGCCGGCCAGCAACGTAAAGCCCGCACCCAGTTTTACAGACGCGTAGGTTTCTGCAAACTGCGTGCGTGCATCATAGTCATTCATCGAAAAGATGGGTGCGCCAATGGATGCATTGTCGTCGTAGTTGCGGTGCTGGTTGCTGAACTGGTAGTTACCAGTAAAGGAAACTGTTTTGTTCTTATATACCCAGCCCCCGCCGCTGGTATGGTTGCGGTTATGGATATCGTAAAACGAACGGTCGCTAAAACTGCTGGCATCAATGCCGGCAGTATAGGCGCTGTATTGTGTAAAGGCTTTCAGCAAAAGTTTGGGTGTTGCCTGGTATTGCAAAGCGCCGTTCACCGTATTTCCGTTATAACCATCCCGGTCAAAGTTTTTTGCGCCCGTGCTGTCATAGGCGGCAGAAAAACCATCCGTTTGTAAATGAGCGTAACGGGTAGTGTAGGTAAGCTTGCCTGTTTTTCCATATACCTGCAGGTTGCTTTTCAGTGTGCCGAAGCTGCCCCCGGTGATGGTGGCTTTTACATTCACGGGTTTACTGATATTGGCTTTGGTGGTAATGATGTTGATCACACCCGCAATGGCATCACTTCCATAAAGGGTGGATTGCGCGCCTTTACAGATCTCGATGCGTTCCACATCGTTAATGGAAAAAAAGTTGAGGTCAAAATCGTTGGTGATGTAAGAGGGGTCATTAACGGGGATGCCATCCATCAGGATCAGTGTGCGGCCGGCACCCGCACCCCGCATAAATACGGTTTGTACTGCGCCCGCATTGCTCAGGGCGCCGTTTATGGTAATGCCCGCCTGTTCATTTAATAACTGCGCCACGGTTTTACCCTGGCTTCTTTCAATCTGTGCTTTACTGATAACGGTAATGACTTTGCCGGTGGAACTTTGTTTCTGTTCCGTTTTGTTGGCGGTTACCACTACTTCATCCAGCGTTTTGGTGCGGATGGTGTCTGTTTGTGAAAAGGCAGTGCCTGCCAGCAGGGTTGCGAGGAGCGTGAATGTTTTGCTCATTGTTGGGTTTGTTTAAAAATGGAACAATGAGCTTTCAGGAAAATAAAAAAACGGAGAAAAATAAATTGCCGCTGCAGCAGCATTTTATGTTCCATGCTTTTCACCCGAAAGCCGTGAATCAATCAGTTTGCACCTGGCAGGTCTTCTGGCTTGCTCCGTGTTGAACACCTTCCCATCCCGCAACGCGGGACAGTGGTATGAAGTTTCAACAGACGTGAGGCGTGAGGCGTGAATCGTGAGTTTAACTCACGCCTCACGATTCACGTCTCACGTAAATGAGCTTACAGCTACGGGGATAGCGCCGGAATCACACCGGACTTCCCTTTTAATCCCGCATCGCGGGAACCAAATACGCGGCAAATGTAATGGCGCGAAGGGAGGCGGAAAATTTTATTACGCTTAAGTTGTGCACGGGGCGTTGAAAACTTGTGGGGGCCGGGATTACACGGCGAGCTTGGATCGTGAGGCGTCAATCGTGAGGCGTCAATCGTGAGACGTCAGTCGTGAATCGTGAGTAGTTAGTGTATTATTCGCAGGCCTCCTTGTCGAGCCTTTCACGCCTAACCTCTCCGCCCTTGTTGGTCGCCGGACCAACAATCACGCGCACAATGTTGATGTTGTTGGTCAGGCGACCAACAACGGCAAGAGTCAATCGTGAGACGTCAGTCGTGAATCGTGAGTAGTTAGTGTATTATTCGCAGGCCCCTCCTTGTCGTGCCTCTCACGCCTCACGTCTCACGCCTCACGTCACACCCCTCACGTCTCACGTCTCACGCCTCCCGCCTCACGTCTCCCGCCTCACGCCTCACGATTCGCCCCCTTCCGTTTCCTCCCCAAAGTTTCCTACATTTAAACCCACACAAACATCGCTATGCAGGGAAAACAGAAATTAAACCTCTTCAGCTTTACCATGATCGTTGTGGGGTTGGTGATTGGGATGGGAATTTTCAGAACAGCCGCCACCAGTGCCAAGGATGCGATCGATCCCTCTGTTTATTTTACTGCCTGGCTGCTCGGCGGGTTTGTGGCTTTGTGCGGTGCCCTTACCTACGCGGAGATAGGCAGCCGTTACCCGGTTACAGGTGGGTATTATAAAGTGTTTTCCTATGCCTATCATCCCAGCATAGCATTTGCCATAAACTGCATCATACTTATCAGTAACGCGGCGAGCCTTAGCGCTGTGGCACTGATTGGCAGCGGTTATATCACTAAATTATTTCCGGGCGTAGCCTGGACAGATATACACAAGGCCCTGATCAGTTGCGCTGCCATCGTTATTTTTTATGGCATCAACCTGATGGGTTTGCGTATGAGTTCGAGGGTGCAGAATATTTTAATGATGATCAAGATCAGTATGATACTGGTATTGATTGCTGCCCTGTTCTTTCCGCATGCAGACCCGGTAACCGTTGCCGCTGTAGCCACGGAAGCGCCCACCATGAGCTGGATACAGAGCCTGGGCATCAGCCTGATCGCGGTGTCTTTTACCTATGGCGGTTACCAGCAAACCATCAATTTTGGAAACGAGGTGGATAAGCCTGCACGGAATATACCGAACGGTATATTTATTGGCATCGCCATTATTATTCTATTATACCTGCTGGTAAACCTGAGCTATTATACCATTGTGGGATTTGATAACATGAAAGGTGAACGCGAAATTGCTTACGTGGTAATGAACAGGGTTTTTGGAAAAACCGGGGCCGATGTATTTTCTTTTTTCCTGTTTTTTGGTGTACTCGCTTACGTGAATGCATTGCTGATGAGCAACCCAAGGGTGATGTATGCGATGAGCGGTGAAGGTGTATTGCCCAAAACTTTCTCCCGCCAGAACCCCAAAAACGATGTGCTTACCGTTTCACTTACCATTTTTGCCGCCATGTGTATCGTTATTTTATTCTTTGCGCAGACATTTGAAAAGATACTCAACTTTACCATCTTTCTTGATTGCTTTGGAATGGTAGCCTCGAGTGCTACCATATTCGTTTTGCGCAAGCGAACCAAAAACCTGGATGGCACCGGCATCTTTAAAATGAAGCTATACCCTTTACTTCCATTGATCTTTATGGCCGCTTATTGTTTTGTGGGCATCAGCATAGCCATACAGACACCCTATACGGCATTAACAGGTCTGGCTGTACTGGCGGCCTTTATGGTAATTTATTTTGTAGCCAAAAAAATCAATAAGCCTGCGCAGCAGCATATTGGAGAGGGATAGTATGGACATCTCGTATATAATAAACGAACTGGGTGAGGATCGCGATGAATATTTCCGCGCCATCGCTCCACCCATTATGCAGAGCAGCAATTTTGCTTTTAAAACAGTAGACGCGTTCCGGAAATCTTTTGAGGATGAATATTCCACCTGGCTATATAGCCGGGGATTGAACCCAACAGTTGAGATACTCAGGAAAAAACTGGCGGCGCTTGACGGCGCTGAGGACTGCCTGGTATTCAATAGTGGCGCGGCTGCCATCTTTGCTTCGGTACTGGCCAATGTTAAAAGCGGCGACCATATCATCAGTGTTCGTAACCCTTACACATGGGCACAGAAAATGTTTGATGTGATCCTGCCGCGATTCCAGGTATCTGTTACTTATGTGGACGGACGTTCGGTTGAAAATTTTACCGCTGCCATCCGCAACAACACCCGTATCATTTACCTTGAATCGCCCAATAGCTGGTTCTATGAATTGCAGGACCTGGCAGCCATTGCACAACTGGCCAGGCAACACAATATCCTTACCATTTGTGATAACAGCTATTGCTCGCCCATTTACCAGCAGCCTATTTTGCTGGGTATTGATATGTCGCTGCAATCCGCAACCAAATATATTGGCGGGCACAGTGATACCGTAGCAGGCGTACTGAGTGGCAGCAAGGCCATGATGGAAAGAATATTCAACAGTGAATACCTGGCCATTGGTTCCGGAGTACAGCCTTTCAATGCCTGGCTGCTGATCAGGGGGTTGCGAACATTGCCGGCACGTCTCGACCGCATCAGCCGCACCACCATGGAAGTGGTGGCTTTCCTCAAAACACATCCCCGTGTGGAACAGGTAATTTTTCCCTTCGACCCTGAGTTCCCCCAATATACCCTGGCCAGAAAACAAATGACGGGTGCCTGCGGGCTGGTTACCATTGTACTGAAAGCAGCGCGGCCGGAAACCATTGAATTGTTTTGCGAATCACTTAAGCATATTTTAATGGCAGTGAGCTGGGGAGGCCATGAATCGCTTATCATTCCCAAATGCGCCGGAATGAAAAGGGAAGCTTTTGACCCGCTCGATCCTGCACACCGGTCTTTACGGCTGTATGTGGGACTGGAAGAAAGCAGTTACCTAATCGCCGATATTTCTTCGGCTTTGGCAGCGATACATGACCTTTCATAAGTCAATTGTAAGGGTTTAGGGGAAAAGATTCCCACCTGTCTAAAAATTAGCGAAGTGGACGGGAAACCTTTATTTTTGTTACATATGAAGAAGCTGCTAACCCTTTTGGGTTGTACCATACTACTGCATTCGTTCGGTCAGCGTGCCTCAGATAGCTGGGACCTTCGTCATTGTATTGAGCACGCACTCCAGTTTAATATATCCATCCAGCAGGCCGACATACAGGCCCGGATAGCGGCACTGCAGGCAAAGCAGGCAAAATATAACCAGTTACCCAATATTTCCGGTAACTCTTCTACGGGTGTGCGTTTTGGGCGCTCCATTGATCCTACTACCAACAGCTTTTCCACCAACCAGTTCCTGTACCAGAATTTTGGATTGAATGCAGGATTTCAATTGTTCAATGCGGGGCGCTTACGATACAATAAGGAAGCGATGGAGTTCAATGCAAAGGCTGCATTGGCTGATGTTGACCGGGCGAAAAACGATATTGCCTTTAATGTTGCTACGTATTATTTACAGGTATTAGCCGCAAAAGAACAGATCACCATCAGCCAGGTACAGATTGCGCAGACACAGAACCAGTTTGATATTACCAAAAAACGGGTGGATGCCGGTGTATTACCCGAACTGAATATTGCAGAAGTAGAAGCACAACTCGCACTCGACAGCAGTAATTTTTACACCGCACGCGGTAATTATGAGCAAAGCCTTCTGGCCTTACGTGCATTGTTGAATCTGGATACGGATGTATTGTTTGGCATTGAAACGCCGCCCGTTGACCAGATCCCGCTGGAAACCTTTGCAGAATTACAACCGGAGATCGTTTACCAGTCGGCCCTCGCATTACAACCTTTGCTGAAAGCGAATGATTTCAGGATTAAGGCGGCGGAAAAAAATGTGCGTGTTGCCAAAGCACTCATGTACCCAACGGTTTCATTGGGGGGCAACCTGTCCAGCAACTTTTCCAATTCCTTTAAAACCGTAAGGGGCGCAACATTTCTCGGGTATAGTCCGATAACCGGGTCGGAGCCCATCATTACATTGAGCGGTGTTCCTTATTACCTGCAGACACCGATATACAAAGTGAACCAGGTTTCAAGGGGTTTTGGCGATATATGGGATGGTTGGGCCAACCAGGTAAGCAACAACTTTGGGCAGAATGTGGGTGTAAGTCTCAGTATCCCCATTTTCAACAATTTCCAGGGCAGAAGCGCTTACCGTGAATCGCAGCTCAACCTGCGGTTTGCGCAGTTGACCAGGCTGCAGAGTGACCAGACACTGCGACAGAATGTGTACACTGCCTATACAAATGCGGTTACAGCCCTTCAGAAATTCAATGCAGGAAAAAAGACAGTGGAGAGTTCACAGAAAGCCTATGATTATGCCGTGAAGAGATATGAAGTGGGATTGCTGAGTTCATTGGACCTGATCACCAACCAGAACAACCTTTTGAGAGCCAAAATCCAACAATTAAGCAACCAGTACGATTATGTTTTCAAGATGAAGTTGCTGGAATTTTATAAAGGTAAAGGGTTGAAATTATAAATTATAAACCGGTTCTCTAACCTGCGCAGGCAGAAAATAAGTGTTATGACTAAGAAGAAAATGATCTGGCTCATTGTTGGTTTGGTGGCCCTGATCGCGGTGATCATCGGACTGAAGAAAAGCGGTGTGATAGGAAAGGAGGAAGGCTTGAAGGTATCTGCTGAGAAGGTGGTGCTGCGTACGATCATTGAAACGGTTAATGCAAGCGGAAAAGTATATCCTGAAATAGAAGTAAAAGTAAGTCCTGATATCAGCGGCGAAATTGTAGACCTGCGTGTAAATGAAGGCGACAGTGTAAGGAAGGGCCAGATACTGGCGAGGATTTATGCGGATATATATTTAACACAGCGCGACCAGGTAGTAGCCGGTGTAAGCCAGAGCCGTGCACAACTGTCAAATGCAACCGCGAGCCTGGTAGGCCTGAAAGCCATGATGGATAACCTCAAGAACACTTATGAGCGCCAGAAAAAACTGCTTGACAACAAAGTTATTTCCCGCGCCGAATTTGAACAGGCCGAACAGGCATACCGCACAGCGGAAGCCAATTACAATGCCGCAAGAGAAGGTTTGAAAAGCGGGGAAGCATCCGTAAGCAGCGCCCGCGCGCAGTTGCAGAAAGCCGACAAGGATCTTTCACGCACAGTGATCACTTCCCCCATGGATGGAATGATCAGTTTGATGAACGTAAAAAAAGGGGAGCGTGTGGCAGGTAACAGTTTCAATGTGGGTACAGAAATGATGCGGGTGGCGGATATGCGCAGTATTGAAGTAAGGGTGGATGTGGGCGAAAACGATATTCCGAAAGTTAAACTGGGCGATACCGCTATTGTGGAAGTAGATGCTTACAGCAACCGTAAATTCAAAGGATTGGTATACAAGATCGCCAATCCCAACACATCACTTGCGTTAAGCGGCAATTCCAGTGCAGAAGTCACCAACTATAAAGTGCATATCCGTTTGTTGCCTTCGAGTTATACTGACCTGATTTCAAGTGGCATTAAATTTCCCTTCCGTCCGGGTATGAGCGCCAGCGCTGATATACAAACAAGAACCAAGGCCAATGTGATATCAGTTGCACTTAACGCAGTTACCACCCGCGACAGTGAAGACAAATCTCCTGCCGATAAAAAAAGCGATGCTGCGCCTGCACAGGATGCACCTAAATCTACTTCCACTGATGATAATATACACGAAGTAGTATTCGTTTTGCAGAAAGACAATACCGTTAAAAAAGTAAAAGTAAAAACGGGCATCCAGGATTTAAACAATATTGAAATTGTGTCGGGACTGAACAAGGGCGATGAAGTGATCACCGGGCCTTATTCCATTGTGAGCAAAACCCTGAAAGAAGGAAACCTGGTTACTGTAGTGGCCAAAGACAAACTCTTTGAAGACAAAAAGCAATAGCTATATCATTCATAACTATGTATAGAAAGAGGGGATATTCCCCTCTTTTTGTTTATTGCAGGTACCGTATATAAAACTTCACTTAGTTTTGTTCACGATTCTCCCGCTAACCCAGGGCTGCTCGCTTTGTGAAGTAGCAAGATTACGGTGTAGTGGGGTAAAAATTTTTTAAATCAAACACATGCAGTTTGGCGTTATTGGTAGCGGCAGTTGGGGTACGGCACTGGCTAAGATCCTTACAGACAATGGAAACACCATTCACTGGTGGGTGCGAAATGCAGAAACCATCGCGTACATAAAGAAGCGGCATCATAATCCGCATTACCTGAATTCTGTTTATTTTAATGAACAGCAACTGCACCTGCATGACGATATCCGCACCGTGGTGGAAAAATCAGAGGCGTTGGTGATCACCGTTCCATCGGCTTTTGTGGAAGATGCCTTGCGACAGTTACCCGCGGGTGCACTCAATGGCAAAAAAATTATTTCGGCCATCAAAGGAATATTGCCCTCCGGGAACCAGTTATTGAACGATTATTTATCTGGTCAATTTGGAGTGGGGCTGAACGATTATTTTGCCGTATTGGGTCCCTGCCATGCAGAAGAAGTTGCGGCGGAAAAATTATCTTACCTCACATTTTCCGGTATTGATCCAATCATGGCTCAGAAAATCGCTTCCTTTTTCAAAACCGAATACCTTACGCCATTGGTGAACAATGATGTTTGGGGCGTGCAGTACGCCGCCGTGCTGAAAAATATTTATGCACTTGGTGCGGGCATTGCTCACGGTCTGGAATACGGTGATAATTTTCTCAGTGTTTATATCGCCAACAGTGCCAATGAAATGGTGGGTTTTCTGCGAAGGATCAATGCCGGCAAACTGGCGGATCCTCCCAATTACGCTGCCTCGGTTTACCTGGGCGACCTGCTGGTTACCTGTTATTCCCTTTATAGCCGTAACCGTACTTTCGGCAATATGATCGGGAAGGGGTATTCGGTTAAGGCGGCGCAACTTGAGTTGAATATGGTGGCCGAGGGCTATAATGCCAGCAAATGCATCTACAAAAACAACCAGGAAATTAACGCGGATATGCCGATCGCCACCACTATTTACCAGGTGCTGTGGGAACATGTTGCCGCTCGTGAAGGTTTTAAGAAAATTGAAACATTCCTGGTATAGAAATGATGTAACTTTAGGTATGCCATTCTCATTCACCTTATTAAGCCCTGTAGCCATCCTGGTACTTATCGGTGTGGTGCTGGTTGTGAACCTCTTCAAGAAGATGCCCGGGCACGGCGATCATCCCTAAATTGTATTCTTTTTATTTTTGTTGACCTTAAAATTTCCTTCTGAACCGGGTAAATTGCTTCGCCATGCGTGGATGGATCTTTTCCAATTTATTGATTCCCTTTTCTCCTTTGAATCAATAGTGGGCAATATTATTTTTCTACGCGGCTACTGGCGCGGTAGCAAGAATATTATGGCCATTGCACTATTCTGTCTCAAACAGGTCAGATGCTATACCATCTGCGAGGAATTTACCCTGTATAGTTAACTGTAAAAAATCACCATTGAATGCAAGATGCCCCCGCCCGATATGTTTCTGTGCGGTTTCCTTTACCTGCGCTGCTTTTTCTTCTCCCCAGGTTAGGGATACGTAGTTCAGCGAAATCCCCTCGATGGTGCGGAGTGTGGTCATCAGGTATTCATTCAGTTGTTGGGCCGGGGTTAGTACTTCCAACTCAAAGGGCACCCTGCCGGAATCGATCGCCAGCAGGTACTCCGCATTATTGGCAAGATTCCATTGGCGGCTATGTCCATTGAATGAGTGCGCAGAGGGTCCAATACCCAGGTAATGTTTTCCCTGCCAGTAGCTGCTGTTATGCCTGCTCCGGAAACCCGGTTTCGCAAAATTGGATATTTCGTAATGTTCAAAACCTGCGTTGGCTAACCAGGTGGTGAGTAGCCCAAATTGCCTTGCCTGGTCATCTGCCTCCACGTTTTGCGACTGCTGCCGCGCTATCATTTTCGCCAGCGCCGTTTTTGGTTCAACGGTTAGCGCGTAGCAGGAGAGATGCGGTATGCCCAGCGAAATGGCCGTGTCCACATTCTGCTTCCAGTTTTCATCTGATAATCCCGGTGTGCCGTAGATCAGGTCGATGGTAAGGTTGAAAAACCCGGCTGATTTCGCCATTTCAATGCATTGCCTTGCCTGCAGGGCATTGTGCGCGCGGTTCATCCATTGAAGATCCTCTTCAAAAAAAGATTGTATGCCGATACTTAAACGGTTAATGCCAGCTTCTTTCCATGCATCCAGGTTTTGGGGATGAATATCGTCCGGGTTTGCTTCCAGCGTAATCTCGGAATGGGCGCTTACTTTAAAGTTTGTATGGATGGTTGAAAGTATATCGCGTAGGGCATCACCCTTAAGCAGCGAGGGTGTGCCCCCGCCAAAATAAATGGTTGCTATTTCATCCTGCAAATAGGATTGCTGCCATAAAATTTCTTTTTTGATCGCCTCCAGCATTGCCGGCATTTGCCCAAGCGAAGTGGAAAAATGAAAATTGCAGTAGTGGCAGGCTTTTTTACAGAAAGGAATATGCAGGTATATGCCGGACATGGTGCGAAGATAGTCAGGCGCCATGAGCTATGAGCTGCGAGCTGCGAGCGGTTTGGTATAGAGTGGTTGAAAATAATAGGCGGGAAAAAATGCGGGCAAAGAAAATAGCTCGTAGCTCGCAGCTCAAAGCTCGCAGCTGTTGTATCAATTAACTTCAATATTTTTACACCCCATGCGCGGTTTGAAGATTTTAGTAATATCCAGTTTCCTGATCAGCTTTGCCCCGTCAGCGTTTTCGCAGCAGGACACGGTCAATCAGGCAGAAACAACCCGTGTAACTCCTGCACCCGCCCGTATACAGGATTCTCCCCGGCGCGTTAGCCGTGATAGTTCTGTTTCGGGAAGAGCGCCGCGCCGGGTGGTAGATAGTGCCGCATTGGTTGCCGCCCAACTGCTGCGCGATAGTCTGGCCGCCGATTCGATCAGAAAAGCTTCCATTCCAATAGCTAAAAAAGTGCTGCCGCCTGATACCAGTTCCTACAAAAAATACCATACACATCCTTTCCTGCAAATGGATAAGCCCGGGGTATTCATGCTGATAGATTACCACCGGAAATCATCTAAGGATGAACTTTTTTATATCATGGCGGGCATTTTGTTTTGCCTGGCTTTCATCAGGGCCGGCTTTCCAAAATATTTCAGGAACGTTTTCATGCTTTTTTTCCAGACAAATCTCCGGCAGAAACAAACCCGCGACCAGCTACTGCAGGATAATTTAGCCTCGTTGCTGATTAATCTTTTATTTTTTGCCAGTGCCGGGTTATACATCAGTTTGCTGATTCACTATAATAACTGGGCTCCGGTATCATTCTGGTTGCTGGCAGTTGCGTGCATGGGTGCGCTGGTGTTGATTTACCTGGTCAAATACCTGTTCCTCATTTTTTCGGGTTGGGTATTTAATGTAAAAGAAGCTGCGGGCTCTTATATTTTCCTGGTGTTCCTGGTGAATAAAGTGATGGGTGTTTTGCTGATACCTTTCCTGTTAATACTGGCATTTGCCAGCACTGATGTAGTAAAAGTGGCGGTAACCATTTCATTTGGATTGGTAGGACTGATGTACGCCTATCGCTATTTTGTTTCATTTAGCGCCTTGCGGAGCAAGCTGAAAGTGAATGTGTTACATTTTTTCCTGTACCTTTGCGCCGTGGAGGTGCTTCCGCTTTTGTTGATCTATAAGGTATTGATCAATTATTTTGGCGGAAGTCTTTAATTTTGCACCATTAGAAATGCAGCATGGTAAAGAACGGTTCAAAAAATTCAGCGGTTACGAATTTGCCCAAAAGAATCCTGATTTCCCAGCCGAAGCCCGAGAGCGATAAGTCGCCTTATTACGATCTCGAAAGAAAGTATAATGTTGAGCTGGTTTTTCACCCCTTCATCAAACTGGAAGGAATACCCGCCCGGGAATTCCGGAAACAGAAGATCGACATTATGTACTATTCGGCGGTAATGTTTACCAGCCGCAACGCCATCGACCATTTTTTCAGGATGTGCGAAGAAATGAAAGTCACCATCGGGCAGGATACCAAGTATTTCTGCATTACCGAAGCGGTGGCCCTCTACCTCCAGAAATTTATACTTTACCGCAAACGCAAGGTCTTCTATGGCGCCGATGGCACCAATAAAAGCATGTTTGATGTGATCAATAAGCATAAGGAAAATGAAAAATTCCTTTATGTGTGCAGCGAGAACCAGCAGGACAATGAGATCGTGAACTGGCTCAAAACCAACAAATGCGAATACGAACTGGGGTTCATGTACCGAACCATCAGTAATGATATCAAAGAAAAGATGAACGTAAAGGATTTTGATGTGATCTGTTTTTTCACCCCCAGCGGTGTAAAAAGCCTGTATGACAATTTCCCGGGTTATACACAGAATGGTACGGTCATAGGCGCATTTGGCAACAATACTTCCAAAGCAGTGGAAGAAGCGGGTATGCAACTGGAGATCAAAGTGCCATCCCCTCAACAACCGAGTATGGTAGCCGCGCTCGATAAATTTCTGCTGAGCAGGAACCCAGGAAAAAAATAAAATCCACAGAAAAATAATACCAGCCGCCTGTAAGGGTGGCTTTTTTTTTGAATTACCTTGCCCTTACTCTGCGCAAACTCCGCTTCTCCGCGGCTCTGCGGTTGGACAAGGCCTGGAGTTACAGGCTGTATCCTACTGGAGGGTTTTCCAACCGCAGAGCCGCGGAGAGGCGGTTTCGCAGAGGAATCACGCCTATGAAACATACCAATCAATTAGCGAATGAATCAAGTCCGTACCTGCTCCAACATGCCCATAACCCGGTAAACTGGTATCCCTGGGGCGACGAAGCTTTGCAAAAAGCCCGGCAGGAAGACAAACCCATCCTTGTGAGCATAGGCTATTCCGCCTGCCATTGGTGCCATGTGATGGAGCGGGAGAGTTTTGAAGATGAGGCAACCGCAAACCTGATGAACGAACATTTCATCAATATAAAAATAGACAGGGAGGAGCGCCCCGACCTGGATCATATTTATATGGACGCGGTGCAGGCCATGACCGGGAGTGGCGGATGGCCTCTCAATGTTTTCCTTACGCCCGAAGCCAAACCTTTTTTCGGAGGCACCTATTTTCCGCCGGAACGGGCTTTCAACCGCTCGAGCTGGAAAGAAGTGCTGACGGGCGTTTCCAATGCCTACCGCGATAAAAAAAACGAGATACTGGCCCAGGCCGAGAACCTTACGGAACACCTGGTTTCGTCCAATACATTTGGTATGCAACCCCCGGGAGAAGCCAACCTTTTTTCCGACAAAGAATTGCAAACCATTGCCGATAATATTCTGGCCAATGCCGATACAGTATGGGGTGGTTTTGGAAAGGCACCCAAATTCCCGCAAAGTTTTTGCATACAGTACCTGTTGCGGCATTACCATTTTACCAGACAGGATGCAGCATTGCAGCAGGCGCTGCTGAGTCTTGATAAGATGATCTTGGGCGGCATCTATGATCAACTGGGTGGGGGCTTTGCCCGTTACAGTACCGATGCCGAATGGCTGGCGCCCCATTTTGAGAAAATGTTATACGATAACGCTTTGCTGGTGAGCGTTATGTCTGAAGCCTACCAGCTTACGCGTAATCCACTTTATGCCCGCGCCATCCGTGAAACCCTGCAGTTTATTGAACGGGAAATGACAAGTGACGAAAATGGATTTTTCAGCGCCCTCGACGCAGACAGTGAAGGGGTGGAGGGTAAATTTTATACATGGAGTAAAGATGAGATCAGTACGATTCTGGGGCATGATGCACCGATTTTTTGCGATTTCTATGATGTAACCGAGAACGGCAACTGGGAGCATACCAATATTCTCCGCATCACAAAACCGCTGGAGCAGTTTGCAACAGATAGCGGAGTGGATGCGCGTGCGCTGGAATGCCAGCTAGAAGTTTCCAGGGAAAAATTAATGGATGCCCGGTCACTGCGAATCCGTCCCTTACTCGATGATAAAATATTACTGGGCTGGAACGCGCTGATGAATACCGCCTACGCCAAAGCATGGGCCGCCCTGGGCGATGAGCGTTACCGGGCAAAAGCCATCGCCAACATGGAATTCCTCGAAACGCGTATGCAGGAACACAATGGCCGCTGGCACCATACCTATAAAGAGGGCAGGGCCAGGCTGCCGGCATTTCTGGAAGACTATGCCTGTCTTATACAGGCTTATATTCACCTGCAGGAGATCACAGGCAATGCAGGGTACCTGCGTAAAGCGGAGCGGCTTACCGAACACGTACTGGCTGATTTCCAGGATACGGACAGCGGTTTTTTCTTTTATACGGGTAAGGACCAGCAGGATGTGATCATGCGGAAAAAAGAAGTGTATGATGGCGCCACCCCCAGTGGCAATGCCGTTATGGCCGGCAACCTGCTGTACCTGTCGATCGTGTTTGACAGAAAAGAATGGAAAACCCTTGCAGAATCCCTGCTGGATTCACTCGGGAAAGCGATTGTGCGGCATCCCACTTCTTTTGGCGTATGGGCACTGTCGCTTCAGTCAACAGTGCACGGAATGCTGGAAATTGCCATCATGGGGCAGCGTGCCAAAGACTTTTTGCGTCCTGTACTGGAAAGGTATATCCCCAATAAAATTCTCCAGTCGGAGGAAACTAATTCTGGTGATTTGCCGTTACTATCTGGAAAAACAGGAGGAAATAATGGAGAAACCGCATTCTACCTCTGCAGGAATTATAGCTGTGAAGCGCCTTTTTTTACGATAGAAAAGCTTTTAGCAAATGTGTAACAAACTAACCCGTAATTTGGCTCTTACGACAGGCTACCCAGCCCATAATAACCCAATTTGTAGTAACCCGACTTTAATTTTGTAGCATCTGAGATTATTTCTACCCGCGTTGTAAATTTATTCGTAACAAATTCCCAAAACCGGCCCAACTGCCGGTGGAAAACCTATATTTGTCACTGTCATAAACCATTTTTTTAAAATGAAAGGCTATCTGACTACCATTACTATAGTTGCTTCATTGTGTCTGACATCGTGCTTCTTCAAAAAGGGGGGAAAGGGCAGGGGATTGCCGGATGATGGCCAGCTACATGGCGTGGCGCCCACCACGAGGCCAAGTATGAATCCTCCGCGCAACATGGTGTATGTGCCACCGGGAACTTTTCATATGGGACCCAGTGATGAGGACATCAGTTATAACTATACTTCCCGTAACAGGCAGGTATCTATGCCGGGCTTCTGGATGGATGCTACGGAGATCACCAATAACGACTACCGCCAGTTTGTAAACTGGGTACGTGATTCACTCGCATTTAAGATATTGTTCGGCCAGGGTATCAACAAAACGGATGATACCACCGCAGTTGACTGGAAGAAAGTAGCCACCATAAAATGGGACAGGAACACAGTTGAGAAAATGAACGAACTGAACCTGGCGCCTGATAACAGGCTCTATGGACGACCTGAGATTGACCCCGACAAATTAATGTACCGTATTGAATATTTTGACCTGCCTGCCGCTGCCAAGCGTGAAAATGCAGGTTTACCAAGAAATAATTTTATCAGGAGAGGCGACCAGAAAGTGTATCCTGATACGCTGGTATGGATAAGGGATTTCTCTTATTCTTACAATGAGCCCATGACCAAGCGCTACTATTCGCATCCTTCTTTCGGAAACTATCCTGTAGTAGGGGTAACCTGGAAGCAGGCGGTGGCTTTCTGTCATTGGAGAACGCATTACCAGAATGCTTTCCTGGAGAAAAAGAAATTTGCGGTTGACGGTGATTACCGTTTGCCCAGTGAAGCAGAATGGGAGTATGCTGCACGTGGTGGCCTTACCAATTCCATGTATCCCTGGGGTAACCCTTACCTGCGTAACAAGAAAGGATGTTTACTGGCCAACTTTAAACCCGGCCGTGGTAATTATGCGGAAGACGGAGGATTTTACACGGTGCCTGCCAATGCTTACTGGCCCAACCAGTACGGCCTGTTTAATATGTCGGGTAATGTTGCCGAATGGACAGGTTCTTATTTTTACGAGGGAGCGTACAACTTTATGGCCGACATGAGCCCGGATATCCGGTATGAGGCCAAAGATTCTGATCGCCCGAGGGAGAAGCGCAAAGTGGTACGCGGTGGAAGCTGGAAAGACGTTGCTTATTTCTTACAGGTAAGTACCCGTAACTACGAGTACCAGGATACAGCGAAATCATATATTGGATTCCGTTGTGTGATCGATCTTGCCCCTAAAGCAAAAAAATAAACAATCCTTGATTTCAAACTAGTCAAAACTTATTGCGCTTGCAACCCCTGCTAACCACAGGGAGCAAGCGTACAGGGTAATCAAATAAAAAATAATAAAACAACATACAATGGCAGCTGCAATTCCTCCGAAGATTAGTAAATGGTTTGATGTATTTGTATCAATTGCCGCTGCGGTGGTGATCTATGGTGCCCTGCAAAAATTATTGCACTCGCCTATTGCAGACTTTATGTTGAAGCTGGGTCTTACCGTGGAAGCCATTATCTTCCTGGGTTATGGCCTGCTATACCTGATCTATCCCGCTATTGATGACCATGAGGTACACCTGCCGGGGCAAGCCAAAATTGGTAAAGGGAATACAGCGTTAACGGCGCTCAATGATATGTTTGAGAACTCAGGTGTAACACCGGAAGCTTTAAACAAACTGAGTGCAGGTTTTACAAAACTGAATACTTCTGTTGACCAGATCTCGCAGATCAGTGATGTGATCCAGACCACCGGAGATTTTTCGGCCAAAGCCAAAGAAGCCGGTGTGGCGCTGGGTGGTATCAAAGATGCCGCACACAATGCTACCCAATCACTGGCGGGTTTCCAGGGTGCTTCAGAAAGTGCTAAACTTTTCCATGAGCAGATGCAGTCATTGAATAAGAACCTTTCTTCATTGAATACCATTTATGAACTGGAGCTGCAGGAGGGTAACAACCACCTGAAAGCGCTTAACCAGTTTTATGGTAAACTGTCAGAAGCTTCCAATGCAATGGCGGGTAGTGCAGATGATGCCATCAGGGCCAAAGAACAGATTGCCGCACTGGCCAATAACCTGGGTAAGCTTAACAGCTTATACGGTAATATGCTAACCGCTATGCAGGGACGCTAAAAAAGATTCAAGGCATAAGTGGACAGGGCACAGAGCGTAGGGAACAAGATTCAAGAAATCGTATAAAATTCAAATAAAGAAATGTCATTACCCAAGGAACCGCGGCAAAAGATGATCAACATCATGTACCTCGTGCTTACGGCACTGCTGGCACTGAATGTATCAGCCGAAATTCTGAACGCGTTCAAAACAGTTGACCGCAGTTTGATGACGGCAAGCGGGATCGTTGAGCAGAAGAATGTGGACATATTTAAATCG
This sequence comes from Chitinophagaceae bacterium, assembly GCA_031424835.1. Taxonomy (GTDB): domain Bacteria; phylum Bacteroidota; class Bacteroidia; order Chitinophagales; family Chitinophagaceae; genus Sediminibacterium. Next base: position 3,885 of record JANPIE010000055.1, on the reverse strand, counting down.
TTCCAGAGAAAAATAGAAGATCCAAAAACAAGAGAGAAAGCAGAATTGTGGTTTCCCAAGGCACAACGTGCCAAGCAACTGGCTGATGCGATATACGCCCATATTGACGCGCTCAAGATTGAACTGAAAAAAGAATCCAACCTGCAGATGGTAGACGGTAAGGAGCAGTATAAGGAAGATGACCTGGAAGCCTCCACGCGTTTATTCATATCCAATCCGCCGGAAGGAAAAGCCAAAGGAAAGGAACTGTACCAGAAACTGTCCGATTTCAAAAAGGAACTGCTGGCACTGGATCCCCAAATGGCTAAAGAAATCGGCGCAAATCTTCCGCTGGATCTTACCATACCCAAAAGCAATAACGAGATCAGCAATAAGGACTGGGCCTATGGATATTTTCATATGACGCCCACCGTGGCAAGTATCACTATCTTAAGTAAGTTCCAGAACGATATTAAGAACAGTGAAGCACAGGTACTGGAATATTTTCACAAGGAGATTGGTGAGGTTGAACTCGTATATGATGAGTTCCAGGCTTTTGCCGGTACCAACTCCCAATACCTGATGCCGGGTGAAGAACTTATTATCACAGCCGGTGTGGGTGCATTCAGTAAAGCAGCAAGACCCACCATTACCATAGATGGCGCGAATGTGCCATTGAAAGCAGATGGTTCTGCGGAATATACCACAAGGGTGAGCAATTCAGGTTCGTCCACCAAAAAAGTAGTCATCTCTTTTTATAAACCCGATGGTACGATCGCAAGGGTTGAGAAAGATGTAAAGTATACCGTTGGTGTCCCCTCAGGACTGGTAGTATCCACTGATAAGACCAGGGTTTTCTACCAGGGACTGGACAACCCGTTGAATGTAACCGGTGGTGGTGGTGATGAGAAAGTGAATGTTCAGGTAGATGGCCCTAACCTTACTACAAAAAAGGTGGGCCCCGGACAGTATATAGTGGTACCACAGGCGCTTGGTTCTGCAACGGTAACGGCTACTGATGGAAAAACAACCCAGAGAATAACCATACCTATCAAGCGTGTGCCTGATCCGATCGCTACTGTGGGTGGCAAAGGTGGTGGACCGATAGCAGCTAATGTGTTCCGTGTGCAACGCGGCGTTGCTGCTGAACTAAGGGATTTTGTTTTTGAAGGGGTTAAGTATGAGGTGGTGTCCTATACATTTGTTTGCACGGGTAAAGGCTTCGAAGAAAGCGGTTTGGTGTACACTGAAGTAAACGGTGCGTATTTCAATGCCGAGGCCCAGAGCTTTATGAAAAGATTGCAGTCGGGTTCCACTGTTGTCATCGATGAGATCAAAGTAAGAGGTCCGGGGGGAACCAGGACATTGGATCAGAATATTTCGTTTACTCTTCAATAAATGTGTGTATGAAAAACTCATTGTTAGGTGGTGTATTGATGGCGTTGATGTTGGTAGCTGCTCTGCAGGTATCGGCACAGTCACGTTACGGAAACAGGAGCAGTACGCGTCCGGACACCACAAGAAACAAGCCCGTTGTGCCAGCCAACAGACCGGCAGGCAATGCTAACCAGCCCGCGCAGCAACCTGTTACACAACAGCAGGGAGCAGCTTCTGCGGCGGTGCGTTACGACACTACCAACCCCGGCGGTTTTGATGCCAAACCTGAAATATCTCTGCGTAATAACTACGCGGTTGACAGAACACAGGTAAAAGACCGGAAGCCGTTGGAATATGAGCACCTGCGTGATGATGATAACCTGTGGAGCGAGTTTCTCTGGAGAGAGATAGATGCAAGGGAAAAATTCAACCAGGCATTTATGTATCCGGGTAAGGATAATAATGGGGATGACCAGCGTTTCTTCTCAGTATTGCTTCAGGCAATTAATAATGACAGCGTAACTGCGTTCTCGTCTGCCAATGACCGCTTTACCACGCCGTTATCCAATGACCAGGTAATGAGTATGACTGCGGGTGTTAACGACACTGTTGATGTGCCGGATCCTATATCAGGTACAGTTGAACGTGTGATTACCAAAAAGCCAAGGTTCAGTCCTGATTCAGTATACACTTTCCGTATTAAAGAGCAGGTGATTTTCGATAAAGAAGCCAGCCGTTTGTTTACGCGGATCATTGGTATCGCACCCATTGCCAAAGTTGTAACCGGCGGTAAGTCGGTGCCAAGTGTGCTGTTCTGGGTATATTACCCCGACCTGCGCAAGACCCTGGCCAAAGTAGACGTATATAACCCTAAGAATTTCTCCAGCCGTATGACCTGGGAAGAGTTGTTTGAGAGCAGGTTCTTTACCAGCTACCTGATCAAATCCAGCGCTAATAACCCGGGCGACAGATACCTGAATGCCATGATCAAGGACCCGCTTTTCCGCTTACTGGAAGGTGAAAACGTGAAGTCCCGGATATTTAACTGGGAGCAGGACCTGTGGCAGTATTAACCTATTTTATAAAGTGTTTCAACAGAAAAGGGCTCATTTGAGCCCTTTTTTATTAAAACTTATTAATCTGTTAAGATTTGTATTCGCTAAAATTGGTTAATTGATTGTAATCATTACCTTCGTAACGGTTTTTCATAGGATATTGGATTTTAAAACGGGGCTGGATTTTTATCCTGGCCCCTTTTTATTTGCCAGGATCGTTAAAATAACCATGTACCAGTCTGGCCTTTGCTTTGCCTACCACCTGCGCCAGTTCTTCTTCGGTTTTCTCCCTGATCCGCTTTACCGACCTGTATTCCTTCAATAATTGCTGCGCCGATTGCTCGCCAATGCCACTAATGCCTTCCAGTTCATTTTTAAACGTTCCTTTTGACCGTTTATTGCGATGAAACGTAATACCAAACCGGTGCACTTCATCACGGATCCTGCGGATGAGCTTTAGGCTTTCGCTGTTCCATGGGAGTTGCAAAGAGGCTGTATCCCCAGCAAAGAAAATTTCTTCCCTGTTCTTTGCAAGGCCTATCAGGGTCATCTTTCCGTTAAGCCCGAGGCTGTGTATACTTTCCAATGCAGCACTTAACTGTCCCTTGCCCCCATCTATGATCACCAGATTTGGAAGCGGCTTGTTTTCTTCAATTATCCGTTTATACCTACGGTACACTACTTCCTGCATGGAGGCAAAATCATTTATTCCTTCAACCGTTTTTATATTAAAGTGACGGTAATTATTTTTACTTGGCTGCCCGTCAATAAAACATACCATGGCCGCAACGGGAAAGCTGCCCTGAAAATTAGAATTATCAAAGCATTCAATATGTTGTGGAACGGACGGCAGGTGCAGGTCGGCCTGCATTTGTGTGAGCACCTGCATTTTTTCTGAATCGGTTTTATCTTCCAGCTTCAGCATTTTCTTTGCATGCAGCTCTTCTTTGAAATGGTTTACATTTTTCTCAGAAAGCTCCAAAAGCTTTTTCCGGTCACCATTCTTTGGCACGATCACAGTTACTCCCTCCTCAGGATAGTCGATCTCCATAGGAATAAGGATCTCTTTTGCTTCGCTATTGAATGTCTGCCTTAACTGGGCTATTGCAAAAGAAAGGATCTCTTCCCTTGTTTCTTCCAGCTTTTTTTCAAGGATAATGGTTTTTGTCTGAAAGATGCTGCCATGGTTTACAGCGAGATAATTTACATACGCAGTATCCCCTTCTTCTATTATCGAATAAACATCCACCGTGCCCGTATTAGTATTTACAACAGTTGATTTTGCCTGGTATTTCTGCAGGTGTTCAATTTTATTTTGAAATATGGCCGCTTTCTCAAATTCCATATTTTCAGAGTAATACTTTACCTGCTTTCTGAAGTCCTGTAATACGGGGAAAAGATTGCCTTTTAAAAGATTCTTTAGCTGTTCTATTCCACTTGTATAGTCACTTTCTGTTTGTAGTGCTTCACACGG